>JAYVAP010000130.1:0-10001 GCA_043750915.1 Spirosoma sp.
GCTCGTAGGTAACAAGCTGGGGGTCGGTGTTGCGGAGGAGAATATCGTAGGGCAACTGGCCTTCCATTTCAATAAATGGGTAGTCGTGGTTGTGGTAGCCAAACTGAAGCCCGGCTTTTTTCGCCTGTTCGCCAATCTGATTGAACTCCTCGGCCACTTTCCGGAAACCCAGCAGGCTGGTTCGCTTCTCCTGACCAATCCACGATACCACGAAGTTTTTGAAGCCCGCGCCCGCTGCCTGCTCCATCTGTTCGGGCATATTTTTGTCCATGCCCGTGTGCGTGCCCACCGGTGTCAGGCCCAGATCGCTCAGATAGGTTTTGAACTCGGCGGGTTTCATACCCCACAAAAACCCTTTGCTGCCCGGATACGATTCAATTTCCTTGTAACCCATGGCGGCTACTTTTTTGAGGGTCTTTCGGGCATCTTTCTCCATGTCGTCGCGCAGCGAATAGAGTTGAAGGCCGGGTTTTTCGACCGTTGACGTGGCCATAAAAGCGGCCTGCAACGCCGGACTAAGCAGCGTCGCGCTGGTGGTGAGTGCGCCAGCCTGATAAAGAAAAGAACGTCGGGTTAGGGTCATGAGCTTTCTCGGGTTTATGGTTTCAGTGGTCAAGGTAGGCAAAAAACGGGTATCTCAACTGGCAGCGCTAACGGCTGGTTTATTTGGTGGCTACGTAAAAAAAATCCAGACTCCCCGCCGGGTCGTCGCTGAGGTAGTAGTCGGTGTGGTCGATTTCGGCGGCAATGCCGTCGGCTTGTAGTAGGCGGTTGCGGTTCAGGCGGTTCATCAGGTCGTAGGGCAGCTGCAGCAACCGGCGCGGCAACCGGTGCTGCAGGTCGAAAATGTCGAAGCGCGTCAGCTTTTTCACCGATTGCTTGTTCTGCTCGTAGTAGGTCATTACCTTGTCGTTACCGTGAATGCCGCGTGTTTCGACAGCCGGAAAGTACTGGCTCATCAGCGACTTAAGGCCGTTGGCATCGTATTCCCGAACGTGCCAGGGGTTGCGGGTGAGCGAGAATGTTTTGTTCACCGTTGTGAGCAACAGTTTGCCGCCCGGTTTGAGCACCCGGTGGGCTTCGCGGATAAAGAGGTTATCGGGCTGGATGTGTTCGATCACCTGAAACGTAACGATAAAATCGAACGCATTGTCGGCCAGCCCGGACAAAGGTGGTATGTTGGCCGAGATGAAGGTAGCGTTGCGGTACTCGGCACTAAGGGCGTTGATGAGGTCGTCGTTTTTGTCGATGCCGGTGTAGTGGCGGGCTGCCCGCGTAAGCAGGTCCAGCCCCCGACCCCAGCCACAGCCAATTTCGAGCACGTTGCCGCTCACCAACCGGGCAGCTTCCATATAGGGAAACAGCAACCGCTGATGAACGGGATTGTCAGATGCGATTTCGGCGGAGGTTATTTCGGTGGTTTTGTACATGATTGGAAAGCCATTTGCCTGGCCAAAGTCCGTAAAATTACACGTTTGCCCGCCCAAAGAAAAATTGAGCCGCATCCGTAACCCAAACGCGGTTCTTTTTTCGTTATCTACATAACCGGAATGAAATGGCTTTCCTGACCGGTTTTTCTCGCCAACACACCCCATCATCGTACCGTATGCGTATCGTTTCCGCTCTCCTGCTCATTACCCTGCTGGCGGCCTCCTGCTCATCGAACAAAAAAACGCAGCAGGCCCGCATCAACGCGGCCTACGACCGGTCGGCCGAAGCAGCCCGCAACGGCAACCGGGGTAACACGCGCCCCCTGGCGCAAAGCCCCGCCCCCGCGACCCAGCCGGGCACCCCCGCCCCCCCCAACAATACGCCACCAAACCCGCCGTCTGCATCCGCGTTAGGCCGGTCGGGCGAGGGGTCTGCCACCAGTCCGGGGTCAGTGGCCGCCACGAAGTCGGCCCTTGAGTGGGTGATAACGTCTATCAAAGGTAAATTTCTGACCATCGACACCAACACGGTTCGGGTGTTTATGGAGCTGACCGCCAAAACGCCTGCTGGTGAGCCGGTTGTCGATCCCGCCGAGTTCAGCCAGCATTTTCAGGTCGCCTACGTGCTCTATCCCGATTATAACAGTCGCGAAAGGCTGGGCTATGGTAATGTGCTGCTCAACAATCAATCGGTTGGTAAACAGGATAACCACCTGACGCTGACTTTCGAGGTGAAGCGTGGCAAAGACGTTGCCAACGCTATTTTGCTGACCGAAATCATGGAAACGACCAGCGGTACCAAAGCCCGTAATGACCTGGCATTGCGGTTTACATCGCCAAAACTAAGCGACCGTTTTGCGCTGCTTGCCGCCGACGGGAGCCAGCAGCCGCAGTTGCGAAATTATGTGAACGTGGGCGACAAAATTGTGATTGGCGATGTGGCGGGTACCGCCAGAACGCTGTTCGGATTTCGCTATAAACACGAGTTCGACGCGGCCTCGTCGCCCATGAACACCTCGGCCCGCCCGGCCCCCCGCTCTCTTGCCATTGACTCCACGCTGACGATCACCACCGGCCAGCCGTTTTCGCTGCCCCGCGAAGGCCTGTATTATTTCGTGGAAGATACCACCGATGCCAGCGGTATTGGATTAGTGGTGGCCGATAAACGCTTTCCCAAACTGACGCGTCCCGAAAAACTGATTAAACCGGTGCTGTATATGAGCACCAGCACCGAAATCAGCGAACTCAGTCAGGCCCAGGATACCAAAAAAGCGTTTGATCGCTATTGGCTGAGCCTGATGCTGGGCAACGAAGAGGTGGCCCGCAAAACCCTGAAAGCCTATTTTGACCGCGTTGAAGAAGCAAATCGGCTGTTTACGACCTATAAAGAAGGCTGGAAAACCGACAAAGGCATGATCTATATCGTGCTGGGTGCGCCCGACCGCGTGCAGCGAAACCGGGAGCGCGAAGTGTGGGTCTATAACCGACGGGCGAGTGTGTCGGAGATAAACTTTACCTTTACCAAAAAACCGAATCAATTTGTCGAGGATCATTACGAACTGGTGCGCTACATTGAATATCAGCCCGTTTGGTACCCGATAGTCGAAGCATGGAGAACCGGCACAATCCGCGAATAAATCGCCCCAATCAACGCAAAAATTATTCCCCTAAACCGTCGTACAGCCCGGGCCAATCCAAGCTGGGCCCCGACGAGATGGTGTTTGGCATTCAGTCGGTGCTGGAGACGCTCCGCTCCGATCAGCAGATCGACAAGCTCTACATGGAAAAGGAGCTGAGCCACCCCGATATTCAGACGCTGGCGTTTCAGAACCGCGTAACCATTCAGCGCGTACCCGTGGAGCGGCTCGACCGCCTGACGCGCAAAAACCACCAGGGCGTGGTTTGCCTGATTGCCCAGGTGCAATACGTTAAACTGTCCAACGTGATTGCCGACGTGTTTGAGCGGGGCGAAATCCCGTTTTTTCTGCTCCTCGACCGCATCACCGACGTGCGTAACTTCGGGGCCATTGCCCGCACGGCCGAATGCACCGGCATTCAGTGCATTGTTATTCCGGGCCGGGGGGCGGCTGCCATCAATTCCGATGCCATGAAAACCTCGTCGGGGGCGCTCAACCACATCTCGGTTTGCCGCGAGCCAGACCTGACCGAAACCGTGAAATACCTCCAGGCTTCGGGCATTCAGGTCATTGCCTGCACCGAAAAATCGGCCCGCGACCTCTACGAGCGCACCACCGACCTGACCGGCCCGCTGGCCGTTATTGTGGGATCTGAGGAAGACGGCATCTCGCCCGAACTGCTCCGCATGGTCGACAACCACGTTAAAATACCCTTGCTGGGGGCCGTAGGTTCGCTGAACGTATCCGTTGCCACGGGCGTGGTGTTGTACGAAGCCGTGCGGCAGCGGAGTATGAAAGTGGAGGTGTAGTGACTATGCCCTTTAAGCAACGAGCGCAGGCTGGGGTTAGTAAGCGGTTCTGGCCAATGATGGCGTGCGTTGGTAGCTGCCACCCGGCCGGTACTTTATGCCCCTGTGGCAACCCAACTATTTTTGAGCAGATTCTTCAATTTTCGCGGATACTGCATAAAAAGAAAGCCGCTAACGTGTTTAATGTTAGCGGCTTTCGGACAGTAATCAGTGCGAAACTTATTTGGGCACTGCCCCAAGCCGGGCCTTCTGTGCCTGGGCTTTGGTTACGATCTGCTGCGCGTAGGTGCGGAGGGCACTGTTTCGGCCAAATTGCAGGTAGGTAGTGGCCAGATCAAAGGCATCCTGCTGATGATCTGCCAAAAGAACCGCCACATTTTTATCAACATCAGCGGATAGCTTGTCGTTGGTGCCGGTTTGCTGCACCTTCAGGTTTATGGCTTCGATGTTGCGACTTTGTTGCTGGGTAAATGCCTGGTTGGGCCGCGATGGCTTGATTTGTTTCAATGTACCGTCGAGCATTGCCATGTCGGTCGTGGTTTCCGATATCCGAAGCTGCGCCATCTGGTTGAGGGTCGAATCTTTGGTGTTCAGCAGTACCTGTTTCAGAAAATCCTGCTCGCCCTGGGCGTGGACTTTAGCCTGAAAGGCGTAGTCGAAATCGGGGTCGCCGGTGGCCTGTAGCTTTTTCAGTCTCGTCACCATCTGTTGCATGGGCAGCAGCAGGGCAGCTTTGGCGGGGTCGGGTTGGGCACTAATGCGGGCACTCGCGGGCTTCGTGATGGTGCCCGATACGGGTTTGGCCTGAGCGCAGGCAAACATGGATCCCCAGGTTAGCGAGGCAACAAACAAAATAACGGCCTGATGCCCTAAAATCCGTTGTGTAGTTTTCATAATGACAGAGCGATAACGCATTTTGTTTATGGTACTGAGATAACAAAGAACCGCAAAGGTTTAACGACTCCCTACATCCGCACAATTTCGGCCCCGATGGCGTTGAGCCGGGTATCGATGTGCTGGTAGCCCCGGTCGATCTGCTCAATGTTGTCGATGATGCTGGTTCCCTTAGCCGACATAGCCGCAATCAGCAGGGCCACACCCGCCCGGATATCGGGCGACGACATGCGGATGCCCTTCAGCGGCAGTTGCCGGTTGAGGCCCACCACCGTGGCGCGGTGCGGGTCGCAGAGGATGATTTGCGCACCCATGTCGATTAGTTTATCGACAAAAAACAAACGACTCTCAAACATTTTCTGGTGAATCAGCAACGTTCCCTGTGCCTGTACGGCCGTAACGAGCACAATACTGAGCAAATCGGGGGTAAAACCGGGCCAGGGCGCGTCGGAAACGGTCATCATGCCGCCGTCCAGAAAACTCTCGATCTGGTAGTGTTCCTGTGCTGGAATAAAGATATCGTCACCCCGGAATTCCATCTGAATGCCCAGTCGTTTAAACTGATCGGGAATGATGCCCAACTCGGGAATACGGCAGTTTTTTATCGTAATCTCCGACTGGGTCATGGCGGCCAGGCCAATAAACGAGCCGATCTCGATCATGTCGGGCAGCATCGTGTGCTCGGTGCCCCGCAGCTCCGATACGCCTTCGATGGTGAGCAGATTGGAGCCAACGCCCGTAATGTTGGCCCCCATGCGGTTGAGCATTTTGCTGAGTTGCTGCAAATAAGGCTCACAGGCGGCATTATAAATCTGGGTGGTGCCCTCGGCCATGACGGCCGCCATCAGAATATTGGCCGTACCCGTAACCGAGGCCTCATCGAGCAGCATGTAGGCTCCGCGCAGGTTGCTGGCATCTACTTTATAATAACCACCGTCCTTGGGGTCATAATTAAACTGAGCACCCAGTTTCTCGAAGCCCAGAAAGTGCGTGTCTAACCGCCGACGGCCTATTTTGTCGCCACCGGGCCGGGGAATCCGACCCTTTTTGAAGCGGGCGAGCATGGGTCCCAGCAACATCACCGAACCCCGCAGGGCTGCCGCTTTGTGTTTATACGTATCGGTTTCCAGATAGTCCAGATTCACATCCGACGCCTGAAACCGGTAGGAGCCTTCGCCAATTTTAGTGACCCAAACGCCGAGGTCGCCCAGCAGGTCGATGAGCTGATTGACATCGCGGATGCCCGGGATGTTATGAATCGTGACGGGTTCTTTGGTCAGCAGAACGGCGCACAGGATTTGCAGGGCTTCGTTTTTGGCGCCCTGCGGAATGAGTTCGCCCCGGAGGGAACGGCCCCCCGTAATTTGGAAAGATGCCACGTTTGAGAGGTATGGGTGTTAATAGCTGCGTCAGGCGTGGCTGAATACGCCGGGTGCAGCAGGTAAAAAATCAGCGTCTTTTGCGGTCGTTGTTGGGTCGGTTGGGGCCTGCACCATCGCGCGGGCCGCCCGTGCGTTGCCCCGCGTCGCCGGAGCGGTCGCCACGACCCGGATTGTTGGTGTTGCCCGCGTTGCGGGGGCCAGCGTTGCGGTGCTGACCGCCATCGCGTGGGCGGGCGGGTGCGTCACCATTGTTGGGCCGACCCGGGTTGCGCGGGTTGCCGGTGTGGCGTGGCCCGGAACCGTCGTTGCGGCCCTGCCGACCTGATCCGCCGTCGATGCGGTTGTTGCGCAAACCGGTATTAGTCGATGCGTTGCTGATGCGCTGGGGCTGCACCTGATCGCCGGTGCGTTCGCGGGGGGTGGCCTCCACCAAACCCTCTTCCCGGATCAGTTTAACATCGTCGGCGAGTTTGCCATTCGACAGTTCGATCAGGCTTTGATAAATGGTCTCGTCTTCCACCGATTCTTTATTCCAGGCCTGATAAAACGTCTTCATCAGCCTGGTCAGATACGATACAAAAGCCCGCCGTTCATCGGGTTCGTTGAGGGCAACGGCTTTGGCAATCAGCAAGTCAATGTTGTGGCCAAAGTGCCTGAATTTGAGCGGGTGCGTATTATAGGGGACCCGCTGCGGTTTTTTGCCTAAGGCTTCTTCGGAAGGTGGGGGGTAGGGGCTGTCGACATCAAGCGTGAAATTGGACATGATGTACAGGTCGTCCCACAATTTGTTGTAGTAGTCCTGCCCGTCTTTCATGTTGGGGTGAATTTGCCGCATCAGTTCAACCAGGATGTGGGCGTAGCGCGTACGCTTCTCCCGGTCCTCAATGTTGACCATGTTGTCAACCAACTTTTGCATACTGCTGCCGTATTCTTTCAAGGGCTGTGCCGGATTTGTGATGTATCACAAAAGTACGACTATTCAATCCAATATCCGCAAGTTGCCAGCCAGCGGGAACATCCGGCGTCCTGATTTTGTCAGTTGGGTATCACTCTTGTTTTTTATGGCTTCTTTTTTGCGCACCTACCGCCCCGAACTCTCCGACACATTCCGGCTGAGCGTACCCATCGTGATTGCCCAACTGGGCGTTATTCTGATGGGTGTGACCGATAATCTGTTTGTGGGCCGGTTGCTGGGGGCGGTGCCGCTGGGTGCGTCCGGGCTGGCCAACGGGCTTTCTTTTCTGGTGTCGAGCATTGGTGTCGGGGGTTTGTCGGTGGTGGCCTCGCTGGTTTCCAGCGCCAGCAGCCAGAACGACACTGCTCAAGTAAACCGGCTTTTCCGGGCTGCCTTGCAGGTTTCGGGGCTGTTTAGCGTGGTGTTTGGTGGGCTGTCGGTGCTGATGGCCTACCACTTTAGTCTCTTTGGGCAGTCGGCGCAGATAACAGACATGGCGAAGGATTTCACCCTGGTGCTGAGTGTCTCGCTGGTGCCGTTGCTTGTTTTTGTGGCGGCCCGCCAACTGGCCGACGGGCTGCGCCATCCGCGCGTGGCCATGATTATTACGCTCTCGGCATTAGTGCTCAATGCGCTCTTCAACTACGTCCTGATCACCGGGTTCGGGCCGTTTCCCCAAATGGGTCTGATGGGGTCGGCTACGGCCACGCTGCTGTCGCGCACGTTCATGGCGGTGGCTATGCTGGCCTATATCTACCGGTCGGGCTGGTTCAAACCTTACTTGTTGCGGGCATTCCGGGCGTTGCCCACCGCAGCCGAAGTCCGCACTATTCTGCGACTGGGTATTCCGGGCGGACTAACGTTTTTCTTCGAGGTGGCTACTTTCACCCTGGCGGCCGTTATCACCGGCTGGCTGGGCGAAGATAGGCTGGCGGCTCACCAGATTGCCATCAACATGGCATCGGTGACCTACATGATGGCCACCGGCATCTCCACGGCAGCGGCCATCCGGGTGGGTGCAGCCGTGGGGCGTGGTAGTCGGCAGGAGGTGTACCGGGCGGGCGTGGCCGCTTTCGTACTGTCCATTGGGTTTATGAGCGGGGCCGCCCTGCTATTTTTTACGGCTAACGACTGGCTCGTTTCGCTCTACATCCGCGACAACCCGACCGTGGCCACGCTGGCTGCTACGCTCATGATCATGGGCGGTATTTTTCAACTTTCCGACGGTATTCAGGTGGTGGGGGTGGGGGCATTGCGTGGTTTGTCGGACGTGAACGTGCCTACGCTTATCACACTTTTTTCGTATTGGGGCGTGGCTTTACCCATGAGTTATCTGCTGGGGTTCACCTTCGGTATGGATGTGATGGGTATCTGGATTGGCCTGCTGGCGGGCCTCACCACGGCGGCTGTTCTCTTGACGATCCGGTTTTTTCGGCGCGTGGGCCGGATGTCGGCGGTGGCGGTTTAAGTGGGAAGCAGACTCGTTGGCCAGACAGCCGCTACGCTGACATTTTCGTACCTTGTTTCCTGTCGATCCACTGATACGCAGAAAAGCCACCCGGTACAATACCGGGTGGCTTTCTTTAGTGGTTTCTGAGTGTAATTTAACGCTTACACTGTTTCCCGCCGACGAACCTGATCAACTGGAGCTTCGTAGTGGGATTTGGAGTTAGCAATGGCAGCCGAGTAAACAACCAGCCCGAAACCAATCTTGTTGATGGCATCGCCAACGTTGTAGACCAGGTCAATATTTATTTTGAGCCCGCTCAGCAAGCCGCCCGGAATGAGCATGTAGCCAATCGGATAAATGGCCCAGCCTACAAGAACAAACCACCGCAGCATAGATACTGCTTTCTGGGTGGATACGTCACGTGAGGCATCGGCGATCTTCTTTACATCGCCGAGGTAGATTTCATACAGAATTCCAACGTAGCCGAGGGTCGAAACGGCACCCCACAGGGCACTGTTTGGCCGATCAAGCGACTCCCCTACATAACCAAACACCAGCATAAAGACCGAGTAGGCAATCAATTTCCACATCGTGCTGGTTTTGCCACCAAATGGCTTGATAATCATGTAGAACTCCACGCACATCAGCGGCACCGTTAAGGTCCAGTCAATGTAGCGAAATTCAGTGGGCGACTGACCCGTGCCGAGGTATTGATCGCGCATGTAGTAGTAATGCACCGATGCGATCATCGTGATCAAACCCGAGATCGTAAGTGAGGTTTTCCAGTGGCCCTCAACCTGCGAACGTTCCAGAAAGAAGAACACCGACGCGGCAAACATTGCCATGTAACCGGTGAAAAACGTGAACCCAACCACGTCCCCCGGACGTAAGTCGCTTACCAGTAATAAAGTTTCCATGTGTACTTAGTTGTAACGGTTAAAAATTGGTTGAATTGGATTCGGCCAACATGACCTACGAATTGTAATAAACAGCCGCAAGCTACTGTTTAACTTTTTAAGAAAAAAATTAAACGAAAAAAAAATTTTATCGACCAATAAGCTCATTTTGAGTAGTTCCTGGCTATGCTATGGCAAAAGGTGTTTAAGAAATCTTAATAACTCCACGAAATTACTTTATTTGGATACAAACGTCACACAGGAGGATTCAGTGAAGGCCATTCGGATGGTTTCTGGACGCTCGGCCATCATCGGTGGAGAAAAATTACATATATATATAAACAAATAAACAGGCTACTAATATACTACATAGGCGCGCGACCTACCCCGCCAACTCTGCTGTTCATACCATGCATAACATTCAGGTGTGGCAACGTAATGAGGGAAACAAAAACGAACACCAGCGGCAGGGGGTCCCACTGGTGGGCGTAATGCTGCCACCACCACGCAAACGCCACCAGCGACACCAAAGCTATTGCCGTGAAAGG
>JAYVAP010000131.1:0-4863 GCA_043750915.1 Spirosoma sp.
GTCGTCGTTGATTCACGAAACGCTTTTTCCGGTGCTGAACCGCCACTTTTTCCGCTCCAAACGTGAGGCCCTGCCGTTCAAAACGGTGGAAGGGCTGGAACATTTAGATAAGGTGATCGAGGTAGATCAGTCGCCCATTGGCCGCACACCCCGCTCCAATCCGGCGACTTACACGGGCATGTTTTCCGACATCCGGTTGCTGTTTGCCGAGTTGCCCGAAGCCAAAATCCGGGGATATAAGCCCGGTCGGTTTTCGTTCAATGTAAAGGGTGGCCGGTGCGAAGGGTGCGAGGGTGCGGGCATGAAAAAGATTGAGATGGAGTTTCTGCCCGATGTACACGTGGTTTGCGAAACCTGCAAGGGCAAACGCTTCAACCGCGAAACGCTGGAGGTGCGCTTCAAAGGCAAATCCATTGCCGACGTGCTGGATATGACGGTGGAGCAGGCACTTGATTTTTTTGCCAGCCAACCCAAAATTCTGCGTAAAGTAACGACCATGAACGATGTTGGCCTGGGCTACATCACCCTGGGTCAGCACGCCACCACGCTGTCGGGGGGCGAGGCTCAGCGGGTGAAACTGGCCGAGGAACTATCGAAAAAAGATACCGGCAAAACGCTCTATATTCTCGACGAGCCAACCACGGGTTTGCACTTCCAGGACATTGCCCACCTGCTGGCCGTGCTGAACAAACTGACCAACAAAGGCAACACCGTCCTGATTATTGAGCACAACATGGACGTTATCAAAGTATCCGATCACCTCATCGACCTCGGCCCCGAAGGCGGCAACAAAGGCGGATTCATTATTGCCGAGGGAACGCCAGAAAAGGTGGCCGGGGTGAAAGAAAGTTATACCGGCAAATTTCTGAAAATGGAACTGGCAAGCTGATTCTATTAAACGACTATCACTACATGCGTAACCCTTTTTTCTACGTCCTTCTGCTCGTGTTGGTGGGTCTCGACGGCTGGCTGCTGGCCCACCCCAACCTGATTGGCCGCGCCGGGGTGTTTTTTTTCGACTACGATTACCTCGACACCTTTCCCAAAGCTGTTGGTGTGGTGGCGGCCGTGGTAATTGCTGCGGTGGCCATTACCTGGCTGGCAGGACGGCTGGGGCGGGTTTTGGGTGCGATGCTGCTGATGGTCCTGCTCATTGTTTCGGGCTACTGGCTGTTCGACAGTTTTTTGCTGTATAACGCGGGGGTTTATAAACTGACCGGTGCGGGTTTTCGGGCAGGGGCCATTCTGCTACCGGGACTGCTGGTGCTGGTGTTTGGCGAGGCCCTGCTTCGGCGGTTGCGCTGACACTGCGCCTGGGCAACAGCGGCCTGCCGGTTGTGCTACCGGCTTAAGTACAGGTTCCGTTCGCCGTAGATAGTCAAGAAAAAATCATCGGTCAGGTCGTCGATGAAATAGATGCCCTCGCCGGTCGATTTCATTTCGGGGCCGAGTTCCTTGTTTACGTTCGGGAATTTGCTGAACGAGAACACCGGAATTTTGATGGCATACCCTTTTTTGACGGGCTTAAAGTCAAAATCTTTCACCTTCTTATCGCCCAGCATCACCTTCGTGGCGTAGTTGACGTAGGGTTCCTGATAGGCCTTGCAAATGAACGGCACTGTGCGGCTGGCACGGGGGTTGGCTTCGATGATGTACACCACCTCGTCTTTGATGGCGAACTGAATGTTGATCAGGCCCACCGTGCGGAGAGCAACGGCAATTTTGCGGGTGTGTTCCTCAATTTGCCGGATCACCTGCTCGCTCAGGTCGAAGGGCGGCAGCACCGCGTAGGAGTCGCCCGAGTGAATACCGGCCGGTTCGATATGCTCCATTATACCGATGATGTAAACATCTTCGCCGTCGCAGATGGCATCCGCTTCGGCTTCGATGGCATTTTCGAGGAAATGATCGAGCAGGATGTTATTATCGGGAATATCCTGCAAAATCTTCATCACATGCTGCTCCAGTTCGTTTTCGTTGATCACGATTTTCATGTTCTGGCCGCCCAGCACGTAGCTTGGCCGCACCAGCAGGGGGAAACCCAGCTCGCGCGACAGTTCCAGCGCACCCTCCGACTCACGCACCGTGCCAAACTTAGGGTACGGAATGCCGAGGTCGCGCAGCAGCCCCGAAAACTGTCCCCGATCTTCGGCCAGGTCGAGGGCTTCCCAGCTGGTACCAATAATTTTGATGCCGTAGCGGGTTAGTTTTTCGGCCATTTTCAGGGCCGTTTGCCCGCCCAGCTGCACAATCACACCCACCGGCTGTTCGTGCATGATAATGGCGTGAACGTGCTCCCAGAATACCGGCTCGAAATACAGTTTATCCGCAATATCGGGGTCGGTCGAAACGGTTTCCGGGTTGCAGTTGATCATGATGGTCTCGTAGCCTGCTTCTTTGGCCGCCAGCACACCATGTACGCAGGAGTAATCGAACTCAATACCCTGCCCAATTCGGTTGGGGCCGGAGCCGAGCACGACAATCTTGGGTCGGTTGCTGCGGATGGATTCGTTGCCGAGGTAATCCGAGACCAGTCCGCCCGCTTCCATCGGTGGGGCCGACGCACCGGGCAGGGCCGAAACGCCCCCTTTTGGCGTGGGCGGGCTGTTAAAAGTCGAATAATAATACGGCGTCTGGGCTTCGAATTCGGCCGCACAGGTGTCGACGCATTTGAATACCCGCCGGATGTTATGCGTTTGCCGGTACTGATAAACCTTGCTTTCTTTCACGCTCAGCAGGTGCGCCAGCTGCCGGTCGGCATACCCTTTTTGCTTGGCAATCCGCAGCAGGTCGGGTGGCAGATCGTCGAGGTCGTACTGCTGAATTTCGCGCTCCAGCTCAATGAGTTCTTCAATCTGGTGCAAAAACCAGGGGTCTATTTTGGTCAGTTGCTGAATGGTGCGAAACGACATCCCGGCTTTGAAGGCATCGTAGATGTGAAACAGCCGGTTCCAGCTGGGGTGTTGCAGGCTCTTGGTGAGCGCATCGCGGTCGGTTAGTTCGCGGCCGTCGGCGCCCAAACCGTTGCGCCGGATTTCGAGACTCTGACACGCTTTTTGCAGGGCCTCCTGAAAGTTCCGGCCAATGCCCATGGCTTCGCCAACCGACTTCATCTGCAGACCCAGCGAGCGGTCGGCACCGGGGAATTTGTCGAAATTCCAGCGCGGCACCTTCACGATGACGTAGTCGATAGACGGCTCAAAAAAGGCCGATGTAGTACCCGTGATGGGGTTTATCAACTCATCGAGGTTATAGCCGATGGCCATTTTGGCCGCTATTTTAGCAATGGGGTAGCCCGTTGCTTTGGAAGCCAGTGCCGACGACCGGCTGACGCGCGGGTTAACCTCAATGGCAATGATGTCGTCGGTTTGCGGATTGACCGAGAACTGGATGTTGCAACCGCCCGCAAACTGCCCGATAGCGCCCATTATTTTGATGGACAGGTTGCGCATTTGCTGGTAGAGCGTGTCGGGCAGCGTCATGGCCGGGGCCACCGTAATGGAATCACCGGTGTGGATGCCCATCGGGTCGAAGTTCTCGATGGAGCAGATGATGATGAAGTTGCCGTTGTTGTCGCGCAGGAGTTCGAGTTCGTATTCCTTCCAGCCCATCACGCTTTGCTCCACCAGCACCTCATGCACCGGCGACGCGTGCAGCCCGTGGGTGAGGGCTTTGTCGAACTCCTCGGGCGTGTTGACGAAGCCGCCACCCGTTCCGCCGAGCGTATACGACGGACGGATCACCAGCGGGAAGCCAATTTCCTGGGCAATTTCCTTGCCTTCCAGAAACGACCGGGCCGTGCGCCCCCGGCAAACGCCAACGCCCAGTTGAACCATCAGCAACCGAAATTTCTCGCGGTCTTCGGTCGTTTCAATGGCCTTAATATCGACCCCAATTATTTTGACTCCGTATTTTTGCCAGATTCCCGCTTTCTCGCAGTCGATGGCCAGGTTCAGGGCTGTTTGCCCGCCCATGGTGGGCAGCACCGCATTGATGGGCCGACCCATTTCCTGGTGTTTTTTCAGGATTTCGACAATCGACTTTTTCTCTAATGGCAGCAGGTATACGTAGTCCGCATTGATCGGGTCGGTCATGATGGTGGCCGGGTTGGAGTTGATCAGGGCAACTTCGATGCCTTCCTCGCGGATGGAGCGGGCGGCCTGCGAACCGGCGTAGTCGAACTCACAGGCCTGACCGATGACGATGGGGCCGGAGCCGATAATGAGAACGGAGTGTATGCTGGCACTTTTAGGCATCTTCGGCGGAACTAACTAAAAAATGAAACGATACTGTACGATACGAGCCAGAATGATAATCAGACCGATGGCTGGCAACCAAAAATCCTGCAAAAATAGTCGATCCTGCGGTACCACCCAGACCAAATCCCCTGAATTTTCTCAATCGCCGGGCAATTTGGCCTAACAAACCGTTTATTAGAAGCGCAATAGATAACAATATTTGCAAAACGAAATCTGTTGCAGTAGTTTTGGTTATTCTATCTTTCTCGGCTCACGCTTATGTTCCTTTCAATTCGTGCTTTCCTGTGTTTGTGGATTGTCTTCCTGGTGGCTGCGTGTGTCAGCGATTTTCCGGCTACCACTCCCTACGTGCCCCCCGCCAATCCCGGCCCGGGAACGGGCACCAACCCCCCGGCACCGGGTCCGGTGGCCCCGCCCAAACGGCTTTTTCTGACTAACGATAAAGTTCGGGTGGGCATTGATCTGAACATGGGCGGTGCCATCACCTACCTGTCCGAAGCAACCAGCACTGTGAACATGGTCAATAATGCCGACCTGGGGCGACAGCTTCAGACCTCTATCTACAGTGGGCCTGTTCCGTATTCAGTTAATGGAAAAGACCCCG
>JAYVAP010000132.1:0-12142 GCA_043750915.1 Spirosoma sp.
AATTGATGGCCATTGAGCGCGACACAGCCCAGGCCGTAAAACCTGCCAGTTTCGTTCCTGCCAAAGCGAAACCGCTGGCGTTGCATAACCCCGCGCCCACGGCCGGGCGCGAACGGCCGCTGGGCACGTTGCCCCATCACCACCATCATCATATGCACAGCGACATTGTCTCGCTGAGTTTCCGTTTTGAGGAATCATTCGACCTGACGGGACTTTATCATCGGCTGATGACGTTGCTGCTGTTTCAGGGGCAGGGCATTTACCGTGTGAAAGGTATTATTTACGATGCCACACGCAACGAACGCTGGATTATCCAGTCGGTGGGCAAAAACCTGACCATGCTGGAGGGAGCTGCCTGGGCCGAGGATGAGCAACGCATAAGCCGGATTGTGTTCATTGGAAAACTGCTTAAACCGGCAGGTTTCGAGAAGATGCTTCGACACTGTCTGGCTAAAGAAGCAGTTTGGCACATAACGAATGCAGCCACCCTGCTATCAACACCAAAATTATAGCTGATTAAGTCAAAGCACACCTTATTTTATTAGCGTATTGCGAATGCAATTCGCACGACTATGCGTACCGGAACAACACGACGATACACGGCCCGCCTGCTGTTGGTGCTGTGGGGGCTAATTACCCTCAACGGCACCGTGTTTCGCCATGCCCACCGACTGCCCGACGGTCGTATTATCGTGCACGCGCACCCCTACAAGCTGACGAATCAGCCGGGGCCACTTCCCTATAATCCGCATACGAAAGCCGAACTTGTTTTGCTCGACCTGTGCGGCAACGCGCCGTTTGTTGGTACAGAGCCGCTGACAGTCGTTTTTACTACGCCGACGGCTTTGCTGTTTCAGTACTGGTTTTGCTACACGGCCTCCCGGACGGTTCAGTCGGTCGTTATCCCCTCACTTCGTGGCCCGCCCATCTGGCTCGCCTGATCTCCGCTTTATTCTTCCTGGCCTGACACGGAAGCACTATGTCCTTTTTTGGGCGTAGCCTGTCATCCGTGTATTCCTGCTCAACGATTTTGTCAATGGTCTCGGCGCAACCGCTTCCGAAGCTAATCAACTCATTCTGGTTTTCGGCTGTGTAGCCGGACTATCATTCCGTTTTTATTCATGAAATCAATTTATATCATTCTGACGCTGCTGGCGTTTGCCGGTTCGTCATACGCCCAATCGGGCAGCCTTGAATCGCTGACCGGAACCATAACGGCCAATGGTCAGCCCGTTGCCTTTGCGAGTATCGCTTTGACTAAAACAAAATTCGGCACTGTATCCGACTCGGCGGGCCGCTTTTCGCTAACCAACATACCCGCCGGCCGCTATGAACTTCAGGCCTCGGCGGTGGGCTATCTGACCCAAAAACAACCCGTAACGGTACGGATGGGGCAACCCCTGACGCTGGCGATTAATCTGCCCTCGGCCCAGAATTTCCTGAACGAAGTGGTCGTGTCGGGTACGCTCAAGGAGGTATCCAAATCGGAAAGCCCCGTGCCGGTGGATATTATCACGCCCAAATTCCTGTCTAAAAACCCAACACCGAGCATTTTCGAGGGGCTTTCCTACGTCAACGGCGTTCGGCCGCAACTCAACTGCAACGTTTGCAACACGGGCGATATTCACATCAATGGACTGGAAGGCCCCTACACGATGGTGCTCATCGACGGGGTGCCGATTGTGAGCGGGCTATCTACAGTTTACGGACTGACCGGGATTCCCAATAGCCTCATCGAGCGGATCGAGATTGTGAAAGGCCCGGCCTCCACGCTCTACGGCTCCGAAGCAGTGGGCGGGCTGATCAACATCATCACCAAAAATCCCGGAAAGGCACCACTTTTCTCTGCCGATGCCTTCGGCACGAGTTACGGCGAGTTAAACGTGGACTTGGGCGTGAAACTGTCGGTGGGCCAGAAAGCGACTTCTCTCTTGGGTATTAATTACTTCAACTACCAGACTCCGGTCGATAAAAACGGGGATGGCTTCACCGACCTGACCTTACAGCACCGCATTTCGGTGTTTAACAAGTGGCAGTTTATCCGCAAAGAAAACCGACTGGCCACTATTGCCGCCCGGTATTACTACGAAGACCGCTGGGGGGGCGACGTGCGCTGGACGAAAGCTGACCGGGGGGGCGACCAACGCTACGGCGAAAGCATTTTCACCAAACGGGTTGAGGTAATCGGAGCTTATCAGTTGCCGGTGCCGGGAAAAGTGACCCTGCAATACTCGTTCAACGATCATAACCAGAACTCATACTACGGCACAACACCTTACTTTGCCAAACAGAAGATTGCCTTTGCCCAACTGCTGTGGGACAAAACCGCCGGGCGGCACAGCTTACTGTTCGGTACGCCTTTCCGCTATACCTACTACGACGATAACACGCCCGCTACGGCCACTGTCGAAGGTCGAAACCAGCCCAACAGAACCTACCTGCCGGGTGTATTTGTGCAGGATGAAATCAGTATTGGCCGGAATAAACTCCTGCTGGGAATGCGTTATGACTATAACTCGCTGCACGGCAATATTTTCACACCCCGGTTGGCCTACAAAATGAATCTCAACCAGACCGATGCGCTGAGGCTCAATATCGGTAAGGGCTTCCGGGTAGCCAACGTCTTTACCGAAGATCACGCGGCCCTGACGGGTGCCCGTGAACTGGTGATCCGGGAAGCCCTCAGACCGGAACAAAGCTGGAATGCCAACCTGAACTATGTAAAGAAAATCGTGACGGGTAATTCGTTTGTCGGGCTGGATGCGTCGGCGTTTTATACCCACTTCACCAACCGAATTTTGCCCGACTACGACACTAACCCGAACCAGATTATTTACGACAACCTACAGGGCTATTCGATCTCGCGCGGGGTCAGCCTGAACCTGGACTTTAATTTCTCGAACTCCCTGAAAATCATTGCCGGGGGCACGTATGTCGACAATTTTTACGTAGAAAATGGGGTTAAAACCCGCCAGATTCTGACCGAACGGGTGTCGGGGGTGGCTACCGTGTCGTATGAATTTGCCCGTGCCGGTCTGACGGTGGATTATACTGCCAACGTCTATGGACCGATGCGTTTGCCGCTCCTGAGCGAAGACGACCCCCGGCCCGAATATTCACCCGTCTGGTCGATTCAGAATATCCAGCTTACCAAGCGGTTTTCTAATGGCATGGAATTGTACGGCGGGGTGAAAAACCTGCTCAACTTCCGGCCACCAGCAAACGCCATCGCCCGGTCCTTCGACCCGTTCGATAAGAACGTGGAGTTCGATAATCAGGGCCAGGTAGTGGCTACGCCCGGCAACCCGTATCGCCTGACATTCGACCCGAGCTACGTGTATGCGCCCAACCAAACCATCCGGGGCTTTCTGGGTCTGCGCTACACCATCCGATAAAAAACGGGCTGCTCATAACTGCGATACTTGGCAACACGAACTGGCCACGTAGCCGATGCATTCCTATGAGAAAACCGGCACCGGATACCCTGCTTTGGTGTTCCAAATTGCGGGTATTCAGTCCGTTACGGCGTGTTCAGCGCGTTGCCACGTCGGCAGTTTCTGCCGTTGGTGGAGCGGGTTCTCGCGCATAGCCCGTAGTGCTTTGGGCGAGTGTAATCAGGTAATCTGTTCAGTTGTTGGTTCAGCCCCGGGCGGGTTAGTTTTTATGTTCCTACGCGATGGAAAGTCACGGTATGATTAATCGGTTTGTTGGTATTGGTTGTTTGCTGCTAATTGGGCTGGCCTGTCAGCCGAAAAAAAAGCTGGAGACGGACACGCCCGTTGAAGATAGAACGCCGGTAGCGGTGCTGACAACCGCCACCTACGCCCTGGGCGATTCTATCCCAATTACGCTGACCCGTCCGGCCAGTCAGCTCAGTGTATCGCTGGCGGGCCGGTTGGTGCGGGTCAGCCAGCGATACACTACCCGGCTGTCTGTTAAAGCCGGCGTGGCTCAGGTTGGCTTATATCCGCTGATTATACGGGGGAAAGACGCGAAAAAAGAACCCTTTTCGGACACGTTACAAGTTGAACTGCGGTCAGACATTATGCCGACAGCGCGCGGTTATACGGTGCTGAAAACATACCCGCACCAGATCAGCAGTTTTACCGAAGGGCTGGAATTTTACCGGGGTGGGTTGTATGAAAGCACCGGCCTGAACGGACAATCCCGACTCCTGAAAATTAACCGGGAAACGGGCATCCCGGTCAGGTCGCTGCCCTTGCCGAATCAGTATTTTGGCGAAGGAATTACCATCGTGGGCGATAAAATCTATCAACTCACGTGGACTTCCGGGCTGTGCTTTCGCTATAATATGGACTTCACGCCCGACAAAACCTTTATCTACCACACCCAGGGCTGGGGCCTGACCCACCGCGACAGCACGCTCATCATGAGTGACGGTTCCAACAAACTCTATTTCTACACGCCCGACTTTCAAAAAACGGGCGAACTATTCGTTTATGACGACAAAGGCCCGGTAACGAACCTCAACGAACTCGAATACGTGAACGGCTACGTGTTTGCCAACATCTGGGAAACCAACCGGATTGCTCAAATTGAACTGGCAACGGGCCGGGTGGTGGCCTACCTGAACATGGCCCCTATTCTACCGCCAGGTATCGACACCAAAGAAAACGTGCTAAACGGCATTGCCTACGAGCCAACCGAAAACGCCTTCTACGTGACGGGCAAAAACTGGCCGACGCTGGTTAAGATTCGGCTGGATGCCCTGAAAACAAATAAGCCGGGAAAACTGGTTTTGTAAGTCCCCCCGGCTTATTTCATAATGTCTGTATCAAAGCGTCTTGCTCACCATGCCCCCTTTGCGACTGTCTACTTCGACGGTGTAGGGGGCTTTGCCGCCTTTCACAATCCAGCGCACGGTCACGTAGCCCATGCCCGGAATGGTAGGTACTTCGAGGGTGGCGGGGTTCTGCCGCTGCTCGTGGGTCAGACCCAGATCGACATTGTCCACGATAAGCCCGGCAACGACGGTTGCTCCTTTGAGGGTGATGTAGTCGGGCCGCTCAATCTTGTATTTCACGTCGTGGGCCGAGTGGGTGGGCATCACGCGCTGATTGATTACGGTGGCCGTTACTTCTGTCAGCCCACCCGAAAGTGGCTTAGCCGTAATGCTCTGCACGTCGAGTTTGGGCGTTTGCAGGGCATGATACAGCGTGAAGGCCATGTTGCGGTGCGCGTCTTCTTCGAGCATGAAGCCGGGGTGGTTGCGGATGTAGTTTTTCTTGGGACCACCAATCTCAATGTCGCCGTATTGCGGGTGTTTGAAGGGCTTCCAGGCCACGTAGGCATCATCGAAGAGTAAATACTTACCGAATTGGTTGAACTCGTCGTTCTGAAAGCGGTTGGTCTCGTTCGGCTTCTGCCGGTATAGTAGATAAGAAGTCATCAATTCATTGGAGAAGGTGAAAATGCCCCGGCTCAATGAAAACCAGTCGATTTCTCCGCCATAGACGGTGTAGAGGTCTTTATAAATGATGAAATAGTTGTAGCCGGGGATGATTTTCTCGCCCGTTTTGCCAATAATATCATACACGGCCACGTCCGACGGAGTGTAGTAAATGGCATCTTCCTCGGCACCCGGCCCGCGCAGGAACATCCCCCCGAAATTGTGGTAACTCTGTGCCCCGGCAATATTGGGGTGGCTCATCACAAACTGCTTCACGGCTTTCGTTTCGGGCAGTGAGCCGGGATAATACAACGCCCCGCGCTGAACGTAATCGGGTTGCCAGCCCCAGCCCCAATCGCGGTTGGGGTCGTAGGAGCCAACTACGTCTTCGTTCACCTGCCCGTCGCCATCATTGTCGAGACCTTCGTTGCCCAGCAGTTCATACTCGCCCGGCTCATCGGCTTTGGCGGGGAGCATCCGGGTGGCGTTGTCAGGATCCTGTTTCCAGCGGCCCAGGGGCGATTTCCGGCGCATCAGCACAATGTTTCCGTCGCCGTCGAGGTCGTCGTATTTGTCTTCATCGATCTGCCCGTCGCCATCGTCGTCCAATGGCATCATGCCCGACCGGGGCGAGCCAGTGGTATTGGCATTGTAGATAAAATCTTCGCGGGCATCGGGGTTGATGGTTGGGGCGATGTAGAATGTTTTGTCTTTCAACAACTGGTTGATGAACGGTAGCGAACCGAAACTTTCGGCCAGATACCAGGCAGTGTACATGGCAATTTCGCTGCCCTGCAACTCGTTGGAGTGAATGTTTCCGTCGATATAAAAACCGGGTTTGCGGGCCGGATTGCCGGTTTTGGTGTCCGACACGACCATGACCCACATGTCGCGGCCCTGATACGATTTGCCCATCGACTCGATGCGAACCAGATCGGGATAGGCTTTGGCTAAATCCTGGCAGAACTTGCTGATGCCGGCATAGTCGTTGTAGTGGTTCCAGCGCATCGGCACTTTCGGGTTGGCTGGTGAACCAATGGCACGCAGGCCCGTCAGGTCGTCGTTTTGGGCTTTGTCGGTGGTTTTTTGCCCAAAAGCGGTAATCGTTACAAAGCTGATAAACAGCAGAAAAATAGATTTCATCGTGTTGGTTTTTGTCCACCGAAGCCGGGTGGAATGGGATTAGTGGAGGGTTGCAAAACGGTTAGTTTAGCGTGAGTGGGGTGCGTTGGATACCAATCATGGCGTTGCCCGCTTCGAGCGTAACGCCCCCGGTGCCGGTCACTAAAAACGTCACTTCGGCGGTTTCCCCCGCTGCCAATGCCCCCCGCAGGATGCGTTTTCGGCCCGACACAACCGCCTGTTTATCGCCCAGAATAAGTTCAATCCTGAGCTTCGGCACAAACCGTACTTTATCACCCATTTCCGAACCCGTCGGCAACAGCCCCCGGTTGACGATCTGCGCCGTGATGCGGTTTACGCCATTACCCAGCGATTCGGTGCGAACGTTGGCAATTTCGATAACGGGCATTTGGGTACCGAAAACCGTCAGAAAGCGGGTGTGCCGGTCGGCGGCTTCGGCCAAAAAAGCAACCGGTGGGTTTAGTCTGGTAAACGGAACGAGCCCCCCAACCTCCGCCTTGCGGCCCGGAAAATCGGGATGCGTCATGGGTGCCCAGGCAACGAACGTATTGGAAACGCCCTGGGCATCGGCCCATTTCAGGAATTTTACATCGTCGTTCTGCCCCGTCGATTCGGTTGTGCTGCCCGGCCCGGTGGGTTTGGGTAACGTGGATTCGGTTTTCTTCGCCGTGTCTTTGGGTGCGGCCATTTTCGGTACCCACCAGCCCGGGGTCGAGAAACTAAACCGCCCGTAGTGGTAATAGGCCGTTTGGGCAAAGCTCCCCTTCGTGGCAGGCATCGCCGGCGCATCTTTCAGGTTGGCCTGACCGGTGTATAGTTTGGTAACCTGTTCGCCAACGGTGGCATCTTTTTCGAGTAGCCCGGTAATGATGCGTTTGCTGGTTTTAGCCTTGTCAAATTTGGGTGCTTCCGACAGGTTATTGTAAGGGCCGAAGGTGAAAACAGCGTACACATTCGGGGTTTTATACAGAAAATCGAGCAGGGCACGGTTCTCCGGTTCCGAAACGGGTATTTCGCCCGCGCCGGGCGTAAAAAATGGGTAATCGAAGGTAAAGTTCTTGTCGAGGGCAATGCCACCGGGTCCGTCTTCGTTGAATTGACCGTCTTTATCGGTGTCAGTTCCTTCCGAAATCAGCACGTATTGGCCCACTTCCCCCTTGGCCGGGTCGGCTTTGACCAGCACACGCGCATCGTCTTTGCTGGGAATATACTGGCCGGTAGGGTCCTGGATACGCACCTGTGTGATGAGACCGTCGCGGTTGAGGTCTTCAAAGGGGTCTTCGTTCAGGCGACCATCCCGGTCATCGTCGGTATCTCGGGCGTTGCCGCTACGCTCAAATTTCAGAGATGAGAATGCCTGTTCCTGTGCATCAGGGTTCACCAGGGGGAAGATGTAGAGCGTTTTGGTGGTCAGCAATCGGGTAATACTGTCATTCGAGCTGCTCAATAGTTTCTCGGCCATCTGCACGGCCAGTTCTGTACCGGCGAGGTGGCTGCCTTCAATGCCGGCAACAAGGGCCAGTGCGGGTTTTTGGGCGGCTTGTCCCCGGCCTATTGTAAGCAACCAAATATCTTTTCCCCCCACCGATTTGCCCACCGATTGCAGGGAGGCAGCCCCGCCGGAGTTGGCGGCCATGCTTCGTAATCGGGCTGTCAGCTGGGCGTAGTTGGCATAGTTTCGGGGAGGAGTCGGGGCAGTTTGCCCGGAAGCCAGATAGCTAATGAACAGAAAACTGAATAAACCGGTACAGGCGTATTTCATGCAGAAGGGTGTAAAATGGTAGGAAATAATTGATGAAGAACGACAAATCTATTCACCAGACGACTAACTGAAAACATTGTTGCAAATACGCAATAATGTTGCAAAAACAAAAAAATAGTGTCGCTTTTGGGTTTGATCGACTTCACAAACAGCTTTCTGCACTAACCCTTATTCGCAGGGCTTTCTTATAAAAACCTGAAGTCAAGGTTTTGGGCCGTTTCGAAGGACTTTTCCTTCATGTAATGCCGAAGCTGGAACTTCAAAAAAGACAAAATAGCCTGATTTTCCGCCCGAAACGGGAGCTTCGACACTACTTCAAAGGCGAAAATTGCTCATCTTGCCGGCAAAAATGGAGCCTTATTTTTATAAGAAAGCCCTGCCCTTATTCGCCGACAGGGCAAACGCATAAACGATATTTTCGTAACGAAACGGATAAATTGACCAAATTTTCACTGGTTCGTTTTTCGTAACTGTCTGATAATGGCTCAGTAAATGGCCTGTTTTCACAAGTCAACCAAAGAAAATTCTATCATGCGTTTGCCCTGACTCGCATAGGTCAAATTTGGCTTTAGCTTTTTTTAGGATAATGATTCTAATGTTCCAACAGCTTAATTTTAATATTTTATTTTAGAGATAAAAAACTGACTATCAGTAGCTTGTTCCTGATAATAAATGTGTCAAACTAAGCTGTTAAGGCACTAATTCGTTATCACAAACTCTATATTTCGGGTACGATGAGTTTTTGGGTCGGGTCCATGCGCCAGGCCGACGAGTTGTCGATTACCGTGGTGCCAACGGCGGCAAACTGCGGAGCGAGTGCCAGCGACGTGTTGCCACCGGCCGAAAAAATGGCGATGTGGGGCGGGGCCAGCAGGGCATCCTGAACGCTGACGATGGGGTGCATGGTGCCGTTAAAGGCAATCTGTTTGCCAACGGACCGCTCCGAAGCAACCAAAATAAGCGCGGAGACGGGGAAGTTGCGTTCGCTCAGCACTTTCAAAATTTCGCTGCCAACTAAGCCGGTAGGACCAACAACGGCAATTTTCATACAGGTAATGCGGGTAGCAACCCACTTTGGTCAGTTAACGCAGGCAGAACATTGCCAGCCTGCTGTTCATCCGAAAAAATACGGTAAAACGTTAACGTATGCGTTGAAGAAACCCGAAAAGTTAAAACCGCCCGACCAGTCCGATGCCCGCCTGGTTGAAGCCCGAATACGGCTCTAACTTCCACGAAACGCCCGGCTGCCGCTGCTTCAATCCCTGATTGTAATACTGTACGGCCCGGCGCAAACGCTGGCCGGGTAATCTCATACTCCAGCCAGCTCCAATCAGAGCCGATCCGAGTAAACTTATTACTGTACCGGCCAAACCATCACGATTCACTGTAGAACGGGATGTGCCCCGATATGGGCCACCCGAGTCAGCATTCGAATTGGCATTGAGTGTCATAATCAGTCCCCCTATGGTTGCACACGAGCCAACGACAACAAAGGCTGTACCGGTTTGGCGGTTGACTAAGTAGCCGTTAAATTCCCGGATGGCCGCTTCATTCCCGGAGGCCAGTATGTATCGGCCCAGATCTTTCGGGCTTCGGACATCGATGCCATCATACGTATACTGAACGCGATTGCCCCGCCAGTAAAGTCCACCAGACGTCGGAACAAGGTCGGTGCCAATCAATTTAAGCGTGTCTCGACGAACCGGCAAAAGGGAGTCGGACTGTGCCAGGGTCAATAAGGGGCAGGTAAGTAGGAATATCAGCAGGTATTTCATGATTTTCGTCTGATTTTAGGACAAATAAAACTAAAATATGAATTGCGTGAATTAGAATAAAATTAGTTGCCGATTAAAATCTGATTAGAGCCTTTGTTTTGTGAACATGTGTCCTTGCCTTTTATCTACGCTGCCCGTACCGTCGTCGTCGCAACAGCTGCCACACCAGGCCAACCATCCCAACCAACCCCAATGGTCCCGCCACATTGAGCAGTTGCCAGCCGGTGCGTTCGGCATCGACCCGGATTTTGTCTAACGGTCGAAGCGAAACCTGACGGGATCGGGCCGCAATCAAACCGTTTGGATCCACCAGATAGTCGATGGCATTCAAGACAAAATCTTTGTTGGCAAACGTGTTGCGCGTATAGCGGTCGAAGCCGAGCGGGTAGGGGGCGTTGCGCTTTGGATCGACATCGTTCAAAATCAGGTCACCGTCCGAGCAGATCAGCACCCGCGATGGTTCGCCCACGGTCCGGAAACCACGGGCGCGGGGGTCGCCGGGCAGTACCCGGTCGGCAAACAGCGACTGAAAGCGGCCTTCGAGCAAACACGCCACCAGCCGAACGCCCCCCGTGTAAGTGCCGGGGTCGGGTTGCTGACGGGCTTCATTATAGGCAATCAGGGCAGGCGTTTTTAAAATCCGGGTGTAGGGCGAGGTCAGCAGCAGGGGCGTTTTTAAAATTGACTGCCCGTTGCCGCCCCTTGCCCGAACCGTATCTAAAGTGCTCATAAACCGGCCCAGCACCGCGTCCAGATTGCGCACAATGGGGTTGCCGCTGCGGCCAAAGTTGTTCAGCAGCGGGTAAAGTCGCCACGGCACCAATTGAATGTTGGGTTTGTCGCCGAGGTTGCCCACGTGGAGCGGAATGGGCGCACACGATAAATCCTTCACCACATTGCGGTTGACCCGAACACCCCACCGAAAAAACAAGTCGTTGAGGTTCAGCGGCTGCGCGTAGGTGCCCTCGTTGTTTACGCTATCAACACGCTACCCGTCGACAAAAAAGAGCACGCCCGCCGTTCACAACGAACTGGTCGAGCTTAAAAACTTCGTCGTCAGAAAAAGGCCGGTCGGGTTTAAGTACCAGCACCGCATCGAGACCCGCAATGGGGCCGGGTCGGGTCAGACCCAGGAGAAAAAGGTCGTAATTTTCCTGCACCGACACCTGCTCTACGGCCATGCGTGCGGGCGGCACCTGCGTATGGCCGTAGAGCAGGCCCACCCGTCGGCGGCTTCCTTCCGGCTGCGTCAGCTTTCGGATGGCCGAGGCAAGCTGAAACGCCACCCCTTCGTATGACTGATTGAGCTGCTCCTCGGGCGAAGTCGCTTTGTTACCTTTCAGTAATGGAACGGCCGTTTCCTTGCCTTTAAGTACTGGGACATAATTAATTGAAAGTGTGACAAGTAGTCGTATTGTTGCAAAATGAAACCAAAACGCTACCGCACAGGCGGCCCTGATCGATTTAGAGCCGACAGAGGTGCTGACTTTACAAGAAGGCTACCAGAATAGCTTTCATCATCAGTTTAGACAACGGAGTCATGCACTATTATTGAGTCATCAAAGATACGATATGGCTCAATTGAAAATTACATTTGGGGTTACTCATTCCACTATTAGTAACTGGTTTACAGCTTGACAAAAGCAAGGCATTGTAGGCTTAATAAATAAGCCAGGACAAGGACGAAAATCAATTCTATCACCTACAGACTTGTCATTGATTAAGCAAAAAGTACAAGCCAATCCCCAACACCTAAAAGTCGTTCGGGACGAGTTAAAGATTGAACTAGCAAAAGAGTTTTCCGAAAAGACATCAAAACGTTTTTTAAAAAGTTTGGTAAGGCTTCCTGGCGACGTTGGAGAAAAAGCCTAAAAAGTCAGCAAGATTCAATCGGTTATGCTGATAAAGAAGACCGCTTAAAAGAGCAATATGCCCTTGAAAGTCAAGGTTATATCAGCAATTCCCACTTTGACAAAGTGCTGACTATGAAGCCATTAACTCACTGTGCGTTTTTTGTTCCGCCTTACACAAGTCACCTAATTCAATTTCTGA
>JAYVAP010000133.1:0-2815 GCA_043750915.1 Spirosoma sp.
GGAACCCTGCATTTTCTGCGGCAACAGAATCAAAAAGCACCCGGCCTGCCCAATTTGTGTCTGGCCGACTTTGTGGCCCCGCTCCACAGCGGGCGCGAAGATTACATAGGCGCATTTGCCGTAACGACGGGCATCGGCATTGAGGTGCTGCTGGAAAAATACGAACGCGACCATGACGACTACAGCAGTATCATGGTTAAAGCCCTGGCCGACCGCCTGGCCGAAGCCTTTGCCGAACGGATGCACGAGCGCGTCCGGAAAGAGTTCTGGCCCTACGCCCCCACCGAAAACCTGAGCAACGACGAGCTGGTCCGGGAAAAATACCGGGGCATCCGGCCCGCACCGGGTTATCCGGCCTGCCCCGACCACACCGAAAAAGCCACCCTGTTTGCCTTGCTCGATGCGGGCCAGATCGGGATTGAGCTGACCGAGAGTTTTGCCATGTACCCGGCCTCGTCGGTGAGCGGTTTCTACTTCGGCCACCCCGATTCGACCTATTTTTCGGTGGGCAAAATCAGTAAAGACCAAGTGCTGGAATATGCCCGGCGGAAAAACAGTCCGGTGGAGGAGATCGAGCGGTGGCTGAGTCCGGTGCTGGCCTATTGATTTAACGGAATTATAGACAGTTTGGCGGGGCGGAGAAAAAGAAGCCTTCCGAAAATATACGGGGGACACGTGGGCGTAGCGCAATTTTAGCGGGCCAAAATCTGTTGGAATATAGCAACAATATATTGGACTACGCAATGGCCGTTTCTATGGATGCAACAACGCTGGTACCCGCCGAAAAGCAACGCTACCAAAAACACCTGAACCTGCCCGAAATGGGGCAGCCAGGCCAGCTCAGGCTCAAAAACGCCCGCGTATTGGTGGTAGGAGCCGGGGGGCTGGGCTGCCCGGTGCTGCTCTACCTGACGGCCGCCGGCGTGGGCACCCTCGGCGTTATCGACCCCGATGTGGTGGACCTGAGCAACCTGCAACGGCAGGTAATTTATACCACGGACGAAGTAGGACAGCCCAAAGCCAAAGCCGCCGTTACCCACCTCAACCGGCTCAACCCCGGCCTTCGTTTCGATACCTACACGATGGCCTTGGAAACCGGCAACGCCCGCGCCATCATCGACGGTTATGATATGGTCGTCGATTGCACCGATAATTTCAGGGTGCGCTATTTGATCAACGATGTGTGCGTAACACTTGGCAAGCCGTTTGTGTACGGGGCCATTCACCGTTTCGAGGGGCAGGTGGCCGTGCTCAATGCCGATCTGGGAGATGGTCGCCGGGGACCAACCTACCGTTGTTTGTTTCCCGAATATCCCGGCGACGTGGAAATACCGAACTGTAGCGAAACGGGTGTGCTGGGTGTGCTACCGGGCGTTATCGGCACTTACCAGGCCAGCGAAGTTATCAAACTCATCACCGGCATTGGCCAGCCCCTGAGCCAACACCTTTTCATGGTCGATCTGCTCGCCATGAGTCAGCAGAAAATCAAAACCAAACGCCGGGCCGATGCCAATGAACTGGCTCGGCAGGGACTGGCCACGGCAGGGGTGCAACCCGCAGGGGCTGCGTTGGGACCGAAAAAAATAACAGCCCCGGAACTGGCCCGTCGGCTTGCTGCGGGCGACGACCTGTTTCTGCTGGACGTGCGCGAACGGCCCGAATATGACCTGTGCCACCTGGAAGGGGCCACGCTGATTCCGGTGGGCATGATCCCCAACAACCGCAAACGAATTCCCACCGACAGGCCCGTGATCGTTTACTGTCACCACGGCATCCGGTCGGCTAACGTGGCCGAATATCTGTATGCCCAGGATGAGCTGACAAATTTGTTCAATCTCGATGGCGGTATCAACGCCTGGGCGCGGGAGGTGGAGCCAGAAATGGCCGTGTATTGAATCCTGTTTTTGCGTGAAATTAAACGCCCCACGTCCGCAACGGCATGGCGGCTAAACCCGAATAAATGATGCAGTTAGTTGGCAAATCAAGCGTAATCTTTTGTTTTTTGCTCCTGTCCCATTCAATCAGTGCGCAAAAGCACCACCGCATTCTGCCGTATCCTGACAGTAAATTGATTGACAAATTGATCTGGACATCAACGCCTGCCAAATATCCCGGAACGGCTTCGGATATGCACTGGTGGACATGGGGAATCGACGATGCCATTTATACCCTGGAGGACGACGGAGAAAATTTTGGCGGCCGATACTGGTATGCGCACATCCTGAAAATAACGGGCATTCCGCCCAACCACACGGTGAAAACGCTGACCGATTTTGACGGCTATGACTTCCGGGAAAAATTACCAAAAAAACTCCTGCTGCGGTATGTTTGCGGGCTGGTAGCCGTTGATTCGGCCCTGTATGTGTGCCTGTATGATTATGACTGGCACATACCATCGAAACCCGTGGCGTTCGATGCGCTGTACAAAAAAATGAAAGTTGTTAAACCGTGGGAAAATGTACACCGCAGCTACAACGATGAGTTCAACTTTATCAACAGGTTATCGAAACTCGGGGGGGTGCCAGCCATCATAAAATCGACAGATGGCGGTAAAACCTGGTCGGGCATACCCGACGAAAACACACCGGCTTTTTTTGGCCCTTCTTTTGGTGCCCCCGCTTTTTTAACCTTTGGCAAAGGCAATACCGAAACGCCCGATCACCTGGCTCCTTATGTATACGCCATTTCAAACGATGGCAGCTGGGCAACGGGCAATCATGTTCGAATGGGCCGGGTGCATCGAGATAGTATTATTCACCGAAAGGCCTGGCAGTTTTATGGCGGATTGAAAAAATCCGGGCAACCAAAATGGGTC
>JAYVAP010000134.1:0-5894 GCA_043750915.1 Spirosoma sp.
GGGGGCGACGGCAGGCCGCAGGAAAGGGTGACATGGATTGATAAGGGCGTGGTTAAAAACATGT
Source organism: Spirosoma sp. (assembly GCA_043750915.1). Classification (GTDB taxonomy): domain Bacteria; phylum Bacteroidota; class Bacteroidia; order Cytophagales; family Spirosomataceae; genus Spirosoma. Next base: position 65 of record JAYVAP010000134.1, read on the forward strand.
TCTACTCGCGCTATTGGGCCGAAAAAAAAGGGGTAAAAGGTGCCCCTGCGCCAGACGGCATTATCATGGCCGGGGGTACGCAATCCCTGGCCGAAATGATTAAAAGCACCGATAAGGGTATTCTGGTTACGCGTCTCTGGTATATCCGGGCCGTGGATCCGCAAACGCTGCTCTACACCGGCCTCACCCGCGACGGGACGTTTTACATTGAAAATGGCCAGATCAAGTTTCCCGTCAAGAACTTCCGGTTTAACGAAAGCCCGGTTATCATGCTCAACAACCTCGAAGCCATGGGTAAGCCCATGCGGGCGGGCGGCCACCTGATTCCGCCCCTGAAAATCCGGGACTTCACCTTCACGAGCTTGTCAGATGCCGTGTAGCAACCATTAGTCGGAGATGAATCGTATTTTTCCGAACAGCAAAGGGAAAAACCAGGTGTTTTTTGTTAAATCTGAAACCTTTACCTTGCCATGAATACCGCCACGAACAATCTGTTTGAACCGCTTCTCGAAAATGCAACGCCTGACATGCCCGCGATTTTACCGCTCTATGGCGGGGCGGAAAAACCGGTTAGCCAAATGAGTAGGGAGGAATTTGATGAAGTAGCGCAGACCGTTTACAGAAAAGTACGGGAACAAGCATTCAGTCGGGGACTTCCGGTAGTGATTGAACGTATGAAGCAGTTAATCAAAGAGTATGCAGATGGGCATGTTGAGGTAATTAAACCATGATTCCCACTTGTTACGTTATTGCTGGGCCGAACGGAGCAGGCAAGTCAACGGTAGCCTTTCAGTTGGTGCCGACAGGTGTGGAACAACTGAATGCCGACGACATTGCCCGTCAAATTCGGCTTACACAAACCCATCAGGAGATCGTTTTACAATTGACGAATGATGAATTGCAACGACGAATTGGCACACACGTTCAACAACGAGAATCATTCGCTGTTGAAACTAACCTGCACGATTACGCCACCTGGCAATACTTCCTGGCTTTCAAACAACTTGGTTATCGATTTGAGTTAATTTTCCTAAGCACGGCTAACCTTGACATTTTATACAACCGGGTTATCAACCGTTACCTTCAGGGCGGGCATTTCGTCCGTCAGGATATTATTCGGGGTCGGTATGAATCGGGGCTTGCGCTGCTGAATTATTTCTTCGACAAACCAGATACGTTAACACTGATTGATACGTCTGACCGGCTGGAAATTGTTTACCAGCGCGTTGATGGCCAGACTACCATCCTGGAAAACCTACCCATCTGGGTCACGACATCCCTTAGTACTCATTTTTTAACGAATACCCCAAATCAACCCGTTTCTCTTTCAGCGAATACCGTTGAGCAGGTGCGGGTTATGTATCAACAACGCGAACCAACAAACCCAACCACTAAACAAACGCCACCACAATGAACCGCCGAGATTTTAATCAACTCCTGGGCTTAGGGGCCACGGGCCTGCTGCTGCCCACCCTGCCCGCCTTTTCACGCGCCATCCCGGCCGAAGCCCTGTTGGAGTCGGGGCAGGATGTGGCTGCCAAAAAACGCCTGGCCGATGCCGCCCTCAACGCAGCAAAATCCAGGGGTGCCTCCTACACCGATGTGCGCATCGGGCGGTACCTGAACCAGTTTGTGGTTACGCGCGAAGACAAAGTGCAGAATATTGTTAACACGGAATCCTACGGGGTGGGTGTGCGGGTCATTGCTGATGGTTGCTGGGGTTTTGCCGCCGTAGTCGATGCCCGCAGCGAAGCCGAAGTAGCCAAGGCCGCCGAAAAAGCCGTGGCCATTGCCAAAGCCAACGCCCGCCTGATGAAAGAACCCGTGCAGCTGGCTCCGCAAAAGGGCTACGGCGAGGTGAGCTGGAAAGCACCCATTCAGAAGAATGCGTTTGAGGTGCCCATCAAAGAAAAAGTTGATCTGCTGATGGCCGTCAACGCGTCGGCTTTGCAAAACGGGGCCAACTACGTGAACTCGGTGCTGTTTATGGTCAACGAGCAGAAATACTTTGCCTCCTCCGATGGCACTTATGCCGACCAGGATATTCACCGGATGTGGCCCATATTCAACGTCACGGCCATTGATGCCAAAACCGGCAAGTTTGAAACCCGCAACGCCCTGAGTGCGCCCATGGGCATGGGCTACGAGTATCTGCAAACCAATCCTGCCGACAAAATAACGGGGATTACCACCCGCTACAACCGGGGCTATGACATGCTCGAAGACGTAACGGCAGCGGCCAAACAGGCCCGTGCCAAACACGCGGCCAAATCGGTCGAAGCGGGTAAGTATGATCTGGTGCTCGACCCCTCGCACCTGTGGCTCACCATCCACGAATCCGTTGGTCACCCCCTCGAACTCGACCGCGTGCTGGGCTACGAAGCCAATTATGCCGGTACCAGCTTTGCCACGCTCGACAAATGGCAGTCTAAAAACTTCAATTATGGCAGTAAGCAGGTGAATCTGTTCGCCGATAAAACACAGGTTGGTTCGCTGGGCGCGGTTGGCTGGGACGATGAGGGCGTGAAGTGCAAGCAGTGGGATTTGGTTAAAGAGGGCACGCTGGTGAACTATCAGGCCATCCGCGATCAGGTACACATCATCGGCGAAAAAGAATCGCAGGGTTGCTGCTACGCCGACAACTGGGGGTCGGTGCAGTTTCAGCGCATGGCCAACGTGTCGCTGGCATCGGGCAAAACACCGCTGTCGGTGCAGGAGATGATTAAAGACGTTAAAAAAGGCATTTATATCATTGGCGATGGCTCGTTTTCCATCGATCAGCAACGCTACAACTTCCAGTTTGGCGGGCAGTTGTACTACGAAATCAAGAACGGCGAAATTGCCGGAATGCTCAAAGATGTTGCCTACCAGTCGAATACGCAGGAATTCTGGAACTCGTGCGTTCAAATCTGCGACGAAAAAGATTACCGCCTGGGTGGCTCGTTTTTCGATGGCAAAGGCCAGCCCGGTCAGAGCAGTGCCGTCTCGCACGGCAGCAGCACCACGCGCTTCAACGGTGTCAATGTGATTAATACTGCCCGGAAAATATAGACTAATTCAAACATGGCCATTATACTCACCGAATCCGAAGCGAAGACCCTTTTGCAAAAGGTTCTGAACTACTCCAAAGCCGACGAGTGCGAGGTGAACCTCCTCGGCGAAGAGCGCGGCAACCTGCGCTATGCCCGCAACGAAGTCAGCACCAGCGGGTCGCTTATCAATCAGAATCTGTCGGTTCAGTCAGCCTACGGCAAGAAAGTAGGCGTAGCCACCATCGACGAATTTGACGATGTCTCACTCGAAAAAGTTGTGCGCCGGTCTGAAGAGCTGGCCCGGCTGGCCCCCCAAAACCCCGAATACGTGGGCGTGCTGGGGCCGCAGTCCTACCTGAAATCCAACGGCTTTTTCGACTCCACCGCTACCATCACCCCCGACAAACGGGCCGACGCGGTAGCCAAAAGTCTGCAACTCTCGCGCGAGGCCAGCCTGACGGCCGCCGGTTTTCTGGAAGACCAGTATGGCTATTCGGCCATGATGAACTCGAAAGGCCTGTTTGCGTACTACCCCAGCACGAATGTGAACTTCACCCTCACCGTGCGCACGGCCGACGGCAAAGGGTCGGGCTATGTGGCGCGGGGCTACAGCGACGTGAGTAAATTGGACACGGCCGCTGCCACGCGCATTGCCATGCAGAAAGCCCGGGGGTCGGCCGAAGCGCGGGCCATCGAGCCGGGCAAATACACCGTCATTTTGGAGCCAACGGCTGCGGTGGTGCTGCTCGAAAACGTTTTTTTTAACATGGATGCCCGCTCCGCCGACGAAGGGCGGTCGTATTTCAGCAAAAAAGGTGGCCTATCGCGGCTGGGCGACAAAATTGTGGACGAGCGCGTAACGATCTATTCCGACCCGACCAACGCCGACCTGCCCGCGTCGCCCTGGTCGGGCGATGGGCGCCCGCAGGAGAAAACGATGTGGATTGAGAAAGGCGTGGTCAAAAACCTGTCGTATTCACGCTTCTGGGCCAATAAGCAGGGCAAAAAAGCCGTTCCCAGCCCCAACAACGTGATTATGGCGGGTGGTTCAGCATCGCTGGAAGACATGATTAAGAGCACCCAGCGTGGTATTCTGGTGACTAAATTGTGGTATATCCGCGAGGTTGACCCGCAGACGATCCTGCTCACGGGCTTGACCCGCGATGGGACGTTTTACATTGAAAACGGCAAAATAAAGCACCCTGTGAAGAACTTTCGCTTCAACGAAAGCCCTATTATTATGCTCAACAACCTCGAAGCCCTCGGCAAGCCCGAGCGCGTGCTGAGCACCGAATCGAACCAGAGTTACTTGATTCCACCCATGAAAATTCGGGAGTTTACCTTCACCAGCTTGTCCGACGCAGTCTAAGCCGCCGTGGATACGGCCGCCGTGGATACGGCCGCCGTGGATGCGGCCGCCGTGGATGCGGCCGCCGTGGATGCGGGAAACTGGGTTCAGGTTGCCGCATTGCCGCAGCGCAGCGGAAATTACCAGGCGTTTCAGCGGCAACCCCGCTGAAACGCCTGGTGCTGTTCGGTCTATTTATCCAAACTACTGGTGATTATACCGCTGAGGTGTAACTTAGGGGCCAAATTAACGCCATTTATGAGCCATAGTACACGGGTTGGCCCGGTTGCGTTGTGGTTGGTGTTGTTGCTGAGTTGCCAGCCCAATGCCAGCCGCCTGAACCCAAAAGCACCCACCGAAGCGTATAACACCACCCTGATGGAAGTTAGAAACGAGCACTTTTTGTCAACCGTTCATGTCCCCGTTTCTATTGCAATGGGCGACATAGAGCGGCAAATCAACGCGCAGGTCAACGGCCTGATTTACGAAGATAACAGCCTGACAGACAATGATAATGACAATTTTATGGCTAAAGTCTGGAAGCGGGGCAACATCATTGTCAATGCCCAGGACAGCCTGTTTCTCTTCACGGTGCCGTTGCGTATCTGGGCCAAAGCGGGCGTGTCGGTGCTGGGCTTCACGCAGTACAAAGAAACGGAATTTGAAATCGACCTGCGCTTCAAAACCAAGTTCGACCTCGACCGGGACTGGTCGGTGAACACCCAAACGCAGGCCGATGGCTACGGCTGGGTACGTCGGCCCACCATCCGGGTTGTGGGGGTGAATATTCCCATAACGAGCGTGGTGAGTCGCCTGATCGACAAGAACTTAGGAACAATCACCAAAACGCTGGATCAGCAGATTCGCCGAAATGTGGACCTGCGTACGCCCGTTTTAAAAGTCTGGAATACCCTGCGGGACCCGTATCTGCTCTCGGAAAAATACCGCACTTATTTGCAGGTAGTGCCCAAACGGGTGCTCATCACGCCCCTGCGCTTCGAGGGTCGAACGGTGCGCGCAACCATTGGTATTGAAGGGTTTACGCTCACTACCACCGGTGCCAAACCCGATGTTCGGCCCGCTGTGTCGCTGCCCGATCTGACGGTGGTACCCCAGGTAAAAGACGATTTTCAGATTGGGTTACTGAGTGAAGTGACTTACCCGGAAGCCGCAAAGTTGGCCGCCGAAGAATTTGTTGGCAAAACATTCTCGTTTAGCAATAATCAGTATAACATCACCATCAGAAGCATAGACTTATACGGTCAGAACGACAACCTGATTATCAAAGCCGGCCTGACGGGCACCATTGCGGGCGATATTTACCTGAGTGGCCGACCCTTCTACGATGCGCAGTCGCAAACCATTTCGCTCAAGGACCTCAAATACGATCTGGACACCAAAAACGTGCTCCAACGGTCGGCCAGCTGGTTGTTGCAGGGCACTTTTGCCC
>JAYVAP010000135.1:0-4699 GCA_043750915.1 Spirosoma sp.
CAGAATGAGGGCGCGGTTGCTTTCGCTTTTCGACGAAGCAAGCGGAATAACAACCGGCTGGTTGCGGACTATGGCAGCGGGTGAATGTAAACGAACGGCTTTCAAGAGACAGGCAGGTTGGTGAGGGCACGAATGAGTGTGCAAAAAAACGAAATTAACGGCGAACATTGGCGGTGAACCTGCAACTTTGCCCAGGTTCGTTTCCCAACACTTACCCCAGCCCGTTTTTTATCGCCATGACATATATCATCAATGCCACCGTTTTCACGGGCCTCACCTGGCTCACCGGCGCGTCGGTAGCTATTGCCAACGGCCGGATTCACGCCATTACAGCCACGCCCCCCAACAACATTCACGAAACCGATACGGTGGTCGACCTGGCGGGCGATTACTTGGTTCCCGGCCTGGTGGACCTACAGCTCTACGGCGGCTCCGAGCGGTTTCTCAACGAGCACCCCACGCCCGATACGGTCCGGCACATCTACGATACCCACGCCCGCAACGGCACCACCACGCTGTTGCCCACCATTCACTCCACCTCCCTCGGGGTGATGCAACGGGCCATGTCGGCGGTGCAAACGGTACGGGCCGAAAACCCGTTTGGCGTGCCCGGCATTCACATCGAAGGGCCTTATTTCAACCCCCTCAAGCGGGGTGCCCACAGCGCGGCCTACGTGAGAACGCCCGCCGTGGGCGAACTCGAAGCCCTGTTTGGGCATTCGGCTGCCGACGTGATCCGTATACTGACGCTGGCCCCCGAAATGCTAACCCCCGCCCAGTTCGACACCATCAAAACGCTGAAACACGACCACACGCTGCTTTCCCTCGGCCACAGTAACGCCACCTGCCAGCAGGCAACCAACGCGCTCGGCAACGGTATGCCACTGGCCACGCACCTCTACAACGCCATGCGCGGGTTCGAGAGCCGCGAGCCGGGCGTGGTGGGCGCCATTTTCGACCATCCTGCGGTGCGGGCCAGTATCATTGCCGATGGTTACCACTGCCACCCAGCCACCATTCGGGTGGCCCGCCAACTGCTGGGCGACCGCCTGTTTCTGATTTCCGATGCGTTATTTGCCAACCCCGGCAACCCCGGCGGGCCACGCGCCCGGTTTTCGCTGGGCGAATTTGTGGTCCATTACGAACCCGACACGAGCGAACGGGGCGGGCTGGGTCGCTATGTTAATGATGAAGGGAAACTGGCGGGGTCGGCCCTGACACTGATCGACTGCGTTCGTATTTGTGTGGAGCAGGCTGGCCTGCCGCTCACCGACGCGCTGCGCATGGCCAGCACGATTCCGGCGGAGATTCTCGGCATGGGCCATCAGTTGGGGGCCATCGAACGCGGCTACGTAGCCAATCTGGTTTGGTTGGATAAGTCTCTGACGGTGCGGAAAGTCTGGCGGCACCCGTCATTTTAGCCCCCCCTGATTCTACAATAATTGTAATTCTATATTTTAATTTTGTGTTTTACAAACAATTTAGTATTTTATTCGCCATAACACTTGCATTACATTATTATAGTTGGCAAATTTGGCTAAGTACAACAAAAAGACACTCTCGTTTCGTGCGCACGAATAAGGTAGTGAACCCGTAGAAAGGTAGGGCTGCTGGCTGATAAGTCCATCGATAATCAACCAGCAGTCGCCATAATTCAAGTATCCATTTCAGTCCTTTACACAAGCCGTGAAACCGGCTGTCAGGTACGTTATTGTCTACTTTTTCCAAACTGATTTCTTTCTGTTATCTAAAATTGACAACCCATGAGAATAGGCGTATACAACCAATTTATGAGCGTTTTAGTGGTGTTGCTGGGGCTGTTTGCCTGTCCGGCACTCGCGCAGCAACGCCTGATTAGCGGGCGCATAACCGCCCGGGAAGACAGCAAACCCATCACGGGGGTCAACATTATGGTGAAAGGCACCACCATTGGCGCGGCTACCGATGCCGATGGCAGCTACAAAATAAGCCTGCCAGCGGGCCAAACGGGTTCACTGACGTTTTCGTTTATCGGGTTTACCACCCAGGAAATAGCCATTGGCCCGCAGACGACGATAGACGTTGCCCTGATGGCCGACACCCGGCAACTCGCCGAGCTGGTCGTGATTGGATCGCGCAACAGCAGCCGCACTAAACTCGACACGCCCGCCCCGGTCGACGTGATTGCGGTCTCAAAACTGGCCGAAACCATGCCCCAAACCGAGTTGTCGCAGTTGCTGAAGCAGATTGCGCCATCGTTCAACTCGCTCAAGGTGCCGGGGGGCGATCTGGCCTCGCACGTCGATGCGGTGCAGCTCCGTAACCAGCCCCCCAACCAGACACTGGTGCTGCTCAACGGCAAACGCCGGCATACGTCTGCCCTGTTGCTGGTGGCCAATAATGCCGGTCCTTCCACCACGGTGGACATGCGCACAATCCCATTGGCAGCCGTTGAAAAGGTCGAGATTCTGCGCGACGGGGCGGCTGCTCAGTACGGCTCCGATGCCATTGCGGGCGTGGTAAATATGGAGTTAAAAAAGAGTGTCGGCGTATTCACCGGCATGTATAACACGGGGCTATATGCCAATGTCGGCCTGTCGACCAACAAAGACATCGATAAGTTTGGCACCGACGGGCGGATGCACCAGTTTATGGGCAACTACGGTTTTGCCCTCGGCGACAAGGGTGGTTTCATCAACCTGACTTTCGAGCTGAGCAAGCAGGGCAGCAGCAGCCGCGTACCCAAAGGCGGCTACAGTGGCGTTGTTTTCGACGGTACATACCTGAACAACACCCGCAAAACTGCCGATGGTGTACTCATGATTACCAATCCCGAAGCCATTGCCAGCCCCGACAATGCCGCCCTGCGCACCGACAAAGGCCTGCAGGCTGCGCGGGGCTTGACCCCTAAAACCTACGAGATGATCAACGGCCTGAGCCAGGTCGGCAATGGGTCGGTGTTTATGAACATGGGCATTCCGCTGAATACCAAAGGTGGTGAGTTCTATGCGTTTGGTGGCCTGAACTATCGCAGCACCCGCAGCGGCTGCTACTACCGGTTTCCCCGCCAGCAGGGCCGGTTTATCAACGAACTGTATCCCAACGGATTTTTGCCGCAGCTAACGTCTAATATTTCCGACAAATCGCTGACGGTGGGCATTCGTAGCAAAGCGGGTGGTTTCGACGTAGATTTCAGCAACAGTTTCGGCTCGAGTAAGTTTGGCTACGGCATGGTCAACACCATGAACGCTTCCTACGGCCCGGCCACGCCCACGACCATGCAACTGGGCGATAATAATTTCACCCAAAACACAACCAATATTGCCCTTAGCCGGCTTTTTAATGAGCCGGCAGGCGGCAAACTGAAAAGCATCAACGTGGCCTTTGGCGCAGAAATGCGGGTAGAAAACTACCAGATTCTGCCCGGACAGGCCGAGTCTTACACCAAAGGAACGTATGGCACCTTCACGGCTCCCGAAGATAATTTCAACTACACCCAGCGGGTTAACAAAGACGTTAAAACCCCAAAAGTCATCACCAAACCCGATGGCTCGCAAACGACCACCTTCGTAGACCTGATTATACCCTACCGGGGTGGCACGGTCGATATCAAAGGCTACTCGCCTAACTGCCAGTGCTTTCGGGGCTTTGCGCCCGATCAGCAAGCCAGTGCTTTCCGGTCGGTCATGGCGGGATATGCCGACGTTGAAATCGACTTCACCAAACGGTTTATGATTGGCCTGGCCGCCCGCTTCGAAAACTACAGCGATTTTGGCAACGTGCTGACCGGTAAGTTTGCCACCCGCTACTCGGTCATACCCGGCGTGTTTGCCCTGCGCGGGTCCATCAGCACGGGCTTCCGGGCACCGAGTTTGCAGGAACTCTACTACGCCCAAACTGCCACGGGCTTCACGCCTGGCGGGGTGCCTTTCGATCAGGGCTTTTTCACCAACAACAGCACGGCAGCCAAAGCCCTCGGCATTCCTAAGTTGAAGCAGGAACGCTCCACCAACCTGAGTTTTGGCATGACATCGCAGCCCGCACGCGGACTCGAAGTGACGGCCGATGCCTACTACATCCGCATTCAGGACAAAATTATTCAGACAGGCGGTTTTGTCGGCAGCGATATTGGGGGCGCACTAAAAAATGTGATTACGCCCGATGGCATTGCGCAGTTTTTTACCAACGCGGCCGATGTAGAAACAAAGGGTATCGATTTAGTGGCCAACTACCGCACCCGCGCCGGAGCGGGGCAGCTGACCTACTCGCTGGCCGCCAACTGGAACACCGTAGCCTTCACAAAGGTGTATCCGGCCAAACTGAACATTGGAGCCGATAACCAACTGCCCAAAGACCCCGCTCTGCGCGACCAGTTCCTGTCAGATATTTACCTGAACCGCGAATCGCGGGGCAGTTTCGAGCACGGCAGCCCGCGTCAGAAGTACATTGGTTCGGTCATTTATCAGAAAGGCCCGTTCTCGGCCATGGCCCGCGCTATTTATTATGGAGCCGTGCAGTATTACAGCAATTACCGCGAAACGGATGATATCACCTCCCCCTTCGCCGATTACAGCTTAGCGGCCCGCACAACGCTCGACATGAGCGTGGGCTACCAGGTGCTGAAAGTCCTGCGCATCTCCGTTGGGGGCGACAACATCACCAATACCTACCCTACCCTGACCCGCCCTGACCTGACCGACTCGGGCCGGTTTGCCTATAA
>JAYVAP010000136.1:0-3626 GCA_043750915.1 Spirosoma sp.
TGCCCGACGGAATGCCTGACAATGGACAAAAAATTTGACTACAGTGAGTTTGAACTGGGCAAACTAACCTACCAGTTTGCCGAACTAACGCCCGCCGAAGCCGACCAAAAACGATCTTTATACGAACAGTTTGTTCGGGAAAAAGAAGCGGCCAAAGCAACTCAGGCAACCGCCATTGCCCCGGCTACTACATCGCCGAACGATCCGGTTCCGGCAAAACGGCCCGTTTTTCGGCCAACTGCCAAACCTGTTGCACCACCCGACCCAACGGCCAACTCGACCGGTGGGGCCATTGCCCACCCGCTGACCGACGCAACGCCGGATGAAATGCAGCAGATTGCCGAGGCAGGCCTGAAGAGCACCCCAAAGCCCGTTTTCAGGCCCACGCAAAAGCCGACCCCCGCCAGTGAACCGGTGCCTCCGGCGGATGCCGCTCCTGAGAAGACCCCGCCGTCTGATGCCCTGCCGAAACCAAAACCCGTTTTTCGCCCTACCCTGCGCCCAAAACCAGACGATACGGCATCTTCATCCTCCTAATCTTCAGCCCGTGGTTCAAGTTGCTTTTTACGCGTTCGCGGCCCTCACCCTTGCTGGTGCGCTGGCCGTTTTGCTGACCCGACATGTGCTGTATGCGGCTTTTTTTCTCTTGCTGACCCTGCTGGGCACCGCCGGGTTGTTTGTGCTGGCGAGTGCCGATTTTCTGGCCGTGGCGCAAATCATGATCTACGTTGGCGGTGTGCTGGTGCTGATCATCGTGGGGGCTATGCTCACCCACAAACCCGACCAGCCTGCCAACGCCAACAGCCAGACGCCCAACCGGATTATGTCGCAGAACCGATCTGGTGTGCCCCTTGCCTGGCTGGTGCCGTTGCTGGTGGCGGGGGGGCTGTTCATGGCCCTCTACAGCGTGGTGGCGCGGGCAGTGTTCAGCCTGCTGAGCCGGCCGGTTGGCTGGGAAAGCACCGTGCAAACAGTGGGCAAGCAGCTGATGACCGAGTATGTGGTACCGTTCGAGATCGCCGGTATCCTGTTGCTGGCGGCTTTAGTGGGAGCCACCTACTTAGCCGCATCTTCTGCTAAATCCAACACCGATGCAACCCGTTGACAGTCATTTATTTCTGATCGTTGGAGCCGCCCTGTTCAGCATTGGGCTGGCGGTGGTGCTGTTCAAACGCCACGCAATTGTGGTGCTGATGGGTATCGAACTGATGCTCAACGCCGTCAATATCAACTTAGTCACCTTCAGCCAGTATGACCCCAGCCGGATACAGGGCCAAATGCTGGCTTTGTTTGTGATGGTGGTGGCCGCTGCGGAGTCGGCGGTGGCACTGGCCATTGTGCTGCAGGTGTACCGCCATTTCAAAACCGCTCATTTGGACGAACTGAATGAGTTGAAGGGGTAGTGCTGATTTCGATTTTTGCAGATAAAATGTGGCCCGAAGACGGCTACAGCCCGGTCGGTCATAACATACCATGAATTCTGATTACGAACCACTTATCGATGGCATTCTGGCCGATGGCTACGGCGTTCTGGATAATTTTCTTTCACTTTCCGAAGTAGCTGATCTGAGCAATTGCCTACAAAACCAACGCCGGGCCGGTCAGTTTCGACGGGCCGGGATCGGAAATCAGCAGGCAACGGTCGATGCGGCTATTCGGGGCGACGAAATCCTGTGGCTTAACGATGCAACGGCTACTGTGGAAGAGGTGGCTTTTCTGGAGCGCATTGGCCAGTTTGTTCAGTACGTTAACCAAACGTGCTACCTGGGTTTGCGGGACTATGAATTTCATTACGCCTGCTACCCAACCGGCACGGTTTACAAACGCCACATAGACCGCTTTCGGAGCGATTCGCGCCGGAAACTCTCGGTAATCTGCTACCTCAACACGAATTGGCCCGAGAGCGACGGCGGGCAACTGGCCCTGTATGTGCCTAACGCAAACGGCCCCGAGCAGCAGGTGCTGGTGAGTCCGGTGGGTGGGCGGCTCGTGTGCTTCGACAGCGGGCAACTGGAGCACGAGGTGTTACCCGCCACCCGCGAACGGCTGAGCCTGACGGGCTGGCTAAAAACGGCGTGAGTGAGTTACGAAATGTTGCCTATCAAGGAAGGTTTCTCCCTTTGCACTGGGGCGAACCGAAGCACGGGTCAGGAAAAGCCCCGTTTGATACAAAAGTGGCATTATTTAGTTACGATCACCGTATCCTGATAGTCATAAATATCGTTTGTCCGACCCGACCAGTAGCCGTAATGAACAGGTCCCTTGACGGTGAAGCCTATTTCGGCCAGGGCATTCATAACGAACGGCTCATCAAAAGCAATGGCGTTTTCGGGGGCATCGGTGCTCTCCACCATCGACAACTCGGTGAATGGCTTAAGCGCAATGCTGGCACTGCCTGCATCAATGAAACGCCTTGAAGAGTCATTGAGCAGGAAAAGAGTAAAATAGACCCGCCCACCTGGCTTGAGTACCCGGTGGAGTTCCTTCAGGTAATGCACCACATCTTTTTCGAGCATGTGCGTAAATACCGATGTCAGGAAGCAAAAGTCAAACGTTTCGGCCGGGAACGGAAAAGCCACTTCCGATGCCCGTAGGCTACCTGCCGGATTGTACGTTTTATTATAAATGTTCAGGTGGCTGAAGTGGAAATTCGGGTATTTTCTGGTGATAAATTGCTGACACCAGTCCACACCGGCCTTCACAATTTCGATACCTTCATAACGGCTGTCAGGCGACAGGTATTGGGTTAACGGAACCGCTAAACGCCCCACACCACTACCCACATCGAGCACCCGGTCGGTTGGCTGTAGTTCGCCTATCTCCCGGAAACGGTTGAAAAATGCTTCCCCATGACGTTTAAAGTCTCCTCCACCCACAAAATGGAGTCGTTTGGGGGGTGTAAGCGCGTCACGTTGCCCCAGAATGACCTCCGACTGATCGATGAGTTCAACGGGAATGATCCGTTTGAGTAGTGTTTTAACCGCCGAGGGAATAAATTGCTTAATGGTCATTGGCATGATGGGTAATGGTGTGAAGATGGACTTTTTTCACAAAAATGATTATTATTATGAAAGAAACAAATGTTTACCAGACAGGTGACACTTGACAAAAAAAAATGCCCGCTCTATCAGATACTGATTTCAACGGTTTAGTACCCATTCAGAAAGGTCCGGGGATGGTACGATGTAAAGCTTATCGATAAGCTGTCTTTCGGCAAAACACGGTATAGAAGACTGCTATATCGCACGCTGCGGGCACAGAAGCCAGCATTTGCGTGCCTGATTGGTACGAAGTGTGGGACAGGCTCCGGTGATACGCTGCCGGGTTGGCGGGGGCCTGTTCATACATTTGGTTTGAACTGGTTTCGTGGTGATATTTGCGTGCGTTCGTTACCACTTATTCATGATCCAACCTGCCCCAACGGTTATAGGCTTATTGCTCGGTGGTAGTATTCTCTTGCCTTTTTTGGGATTTTCAGGCATTTACGCGCTCGGGCAACGTTGGTTTTCGGGCTGGCTGGCGGTGGCACTAACGGGCACGGGCCTGCTGCTGTCCCTTGCGCTGGCTACTGCCCTGCCTGCGGGGCCAATCACGTTCGGGGTCAACTGGGCCACCATGTCGGACCA
>JAYVAP010000137.1:0-2348 GCA_043750915.1 Spirosoma sp.
GTTTCATCAGCGATTCGCCGAGCGACACCACCGGAAACTCAACGGGAAAGCCACCGGCTTCATAAACGCCCCGCTTCACTGATTCGGCCAGCTCGCGGAAGTGAGAATTGCAGGGTGTCAGCTCCGACCAGGTGTTGCAGATACCAATAACGGGTTTGCCGTCGAACTCGTGGGCCGGAATGCCCTGGCTTTTCATCCAGGCGCGGTAAATAAAGCCGTCTTTGCCCGACCGGCCAAACCAGTCCTGGCTGCGTAATGTGGTAGATTTCATGGGTGAGATGGGTAACATAAGGGTCTTTTGGGCCCAGTTAGGTGATGGTATTTGCCGGTGGTTTCTGGCCCGCCAGCTGGCCGCCGTCGAGCACCAGCACCTGGCCCGTCATAAAACTGCTGTCGGGGCTGGCCAGAAACAAAAAGGCGGGGGCTACTTCTTCTACCTGCCCAGGCCGGTTCAGGGGAATGTAGCGATCCACAAACTGCCGGGTAAACTCGGGCGAGTCGATTTCTTTCGACATGGGTGTCTGGATATAGCCCGGACAAACGGCGTTGACCCGGATGCCCACTGCGGCCAGTTCGAGGGCCATGGTTTTGGTGAGCATGATAACCCCGCCTTTGGAGGCATTGTAGTGGGCATAGCCAGCTTCGCCATCCAGCCCATTTTTGCTGGCCATGTTCACCACCACACCTTTGCCCCGCCCGGCCATGTGCCGGCAAACGGCCTGCGCCACGTTGAACATGCCCGTTAGGTTGACCGCGATAATTTGCTGCCACTCGGCTGCCTCGATGGCCAGAAAAGGCGTTTCCCGGGCAATGCCTGCGTTGTTGATCAGCACATCGATGGGGGCCATTTGTTCGGCGCGGGCCACAGCCGCAAAAACCTGTTCCCGGTTGGCCACATCTACTGCGTAGGCCGTTACGGCGGGTGTGCCCGGCTGCTGCAGGTCTTCGGCGGCTTGCCGGAGCGTGGGCGCGTCGGTATCGAAGAGGGAGAGCATGGCCCCTTCGCGGGCGAAATGACGGGCTATTTCGAAGCCTATGCCCCGGGCTGCTCCCGTAATCAGAACGTGTTGCCCGGCAAACCGTGGCCTGTCTGTTTTCATTATGTGCTGGGTTTTGTTTACCAAAATAACATACTTTTGCTAACAAATAATAAGATACCTAAAAATAAAGTAGGATGCTGGCCTTGCACATAGCGGATATTACGGTTTTGCTGGTTTACCTGTTGGTGTTGCTGGTGGTGGGTTTCTGGTTCGGCCGCAAGCGCAGTGAGTCTACTGCCGAGGACTTTTTTCTGACCCACAAAACCCTGCCCTGGTACACCATTGGCTTTTCGCTCATTGCGGCCAGTATCAGCTCGGTGCAGTTCATCGGCAATGTGGGCTTTGCCTATCAGCACGGGCTGGCGGTGGCCAACTGGGAGTGGCTCAACGGCCCGGCCATTTTGCTGCTGGTGTTTATTTTTATTCCGGTTTATACGCGCTGGAACATCGTGACCATGCCCCAGTTTCTGGAACTGCGCTACAGCGGGCGGGTCCGGCTGGTTTTCGCGCTCATCACCCTGCTCACTTATATCTTCGTGAATATCGCGGGGGTTATTTATTCGGCTGGTTTCGTGCTGAATACCATGCTGGGCTTAGATATTTATGTGGGCATCTGGCTGATGGTGGTGCTGTCGGCCCTGTTTATTGTTTATGGCGGCATGGAAGCCATTGCCTGGACCAACGTGCTGCAGGCGGTGCTGCTGCTGGGCAGTGGCCTGATGGTGTTTGTGATTGGGCTATGGGCGTTGCCGGGTGGCTGGTCGCAGATGATTGGCACCGGCGAGCGGGCACACCTGATTTTGCCCGTCGACCATCCCGAAATGCCCGCCACCGGGTTGCTGGTGCTGGCTTTCTCGACCAATGTCTGGTTTTTTTGCACCAACCAAACCATCAACCAGGCGGCTCTGGGTGCCCGCGATGGCTGGAACGCTAAAATGGGTGTGCTGCTGGCGGGCTTCATCGGCATCCTCATTGCGGTAGTCGATGTGTTTCCGGGCCTGATTGCCTACGCCCTGAATCCCAATCTGCCCGTTGCCGACGAAGCCTATCCCTACCTGATTGCCTCGCTCATTCCCGATGGCGTTCGCGGGTTGGTATTTGCCGCGTTGCTGGGCGCATCGCTGGCCAACATCGAAGCGTTGGGCAATGCCTCGGCTACTATTTTCACGTTCGATATTTACCAGCGGTCCATCCGGCCTTTAGCCACCCAGGCCCAGCTGATCCGCACGGGGCGGCTGGGCCTCGGCTACTATTTTCACGTTCGATATTTACCAGCGGTCCATCCGGCCTTTAGCCACCCAGGCCCAG
>JAYVAP010000138.1:0-9462 GCA_043750915.1 Spirosoma sp.
TGCGTACCGGCATGGCCTGATGGCTTCTTTTATGGCCAAATGGAATGCCGACCTGCCCGGCTGTAGCGGGCATATCCACCAAAGCCTGTGGAACCCCGAACAAACCCGAAACCTGTTCTTCGATGCTGCCCGGCCCAATGGCATGAGCGAACTGATGCGGCACTATATGGCCGGGCAGCTCCACTGCCTGCCCCACATCATGCCTATGTTTGCGCCCACCATCAACAGCTACAAACGGCTGGTGGAGGGTGCTTGGGCACCCACAACCCTAACCTGGTCGGTCGATAACCGGACAACGGCCCTGCGGGTGCTCAATCGGAACGAAGCCCTTTGCCGCGTGGAACACCGCGTGGCGGGAGCCGACACCAACCCCTATCTGGCCCTGGCGGCTGCGCTGGCATCGGGGCTGTATGGCATCCGCCACCAGCTCACCCTGGATACGCCGACCTCGACGGGCAACGGCTATGCCGACAAACAATATGGTGTGTTGCCCACCAACCTGGCCGAAGCCACCCGCGCCATGGGCAGCTCGCCCGTGGCCACCGAACTGTTTGGGCCCGACTTCGTGGACCATTTCGTGCGCACCCGCGACTGGGAGTGTCGGCAGTATGCCCGGCAGGTTAGCGATTGGGAATTGAAACGGTATTTTGAAATTATTTAACGTTCATACCAAACAGACGCAATATGTTGCGTTGCCATACCCGGAAATATGCGTCTTGTCGATTATTCAGCCATTATCCGGAAAGCCTGGGCGGGCTTCGACGCGTCGGTACAAATCCAGACCATCGAAGACATCAGTGCCCGCGTTTCCACCAACCACGTGTTCAAAGTGACATTTGAAGACGGCGACACGATCATTGCCAAACTCTCGTATTTTGGCCGGTATGAGCACTTTCTGGAAGATCACCGCATCATTCACGTGCTGGCCAATAACCTGCTGTATCCGTTTGAGAATGTGCTGGCCAAATCGCTGGTGCGCGACGGACAGGTTTATACCTACCGCCATCAGGATGGATTTATCGACGCGTGGGTCGTTTTCTATAATCCCATCCGCATTCAGCACAAACTCCCCCGCCGGTTGGAGGAGCACCACATCCGGGCGTTGGGCCGGCAGGTCGCCCGGTTCCACAAAGCCTGCTCGCGGGTGAGTCCGGTGCTGCCTAAGTCCTCGAAAACGCTGCGCTCAGACGTGTGGGATCTCATCGACATCCTGGACACCCCCGCCGGGCAGTTTGAACACCGTATGCACGTAGACGAACTCCGGCGGCAGTGCGACCTCTTCCTGACCAACCGCCAGAAACTCGTGGCCGGCACGGTAGAAACAATGCCCGTTTTTATGGACTGGAACATTGGCAACTTCTCCGTTACGGACAATCTCGAACTCTATTCGCGCTGGGACTATGACTGGTTCCGAATCAGTTACCGGGTAATGGATTTCTACTTTTTCAGCCGCGTGGTGTCGGACCTCGGCGACAAAACGGTGTTCAGCTACGGCATTGGCCCGCTGATGGAAGACCGGTTCATACTGTTTTTACAGGAATACCACCAGGTGTATCCGCTTACTGAAAATGAAATCCGGTTTTTGCCCGAAGCGTTTCGGTTTTTTATCCTCAATTACGTGATCAAATACGGCCGGTATTTTTTCCACCGCACCTACGCCACCAAACTACAGCGCGAAGCCTACGAAATCTATTTTCCGTCGGTCGCGTCTTTCGATGCCGACAAAGTACTGCGGGCACTGTCTCTTTGATTTAGGTTCGGCTGTACATAATCCTTTCGGTTTATTAGGTTAAAGACGGGCTGAAGTCCGTGTTAAATATATGCAACTTGTTGATTTCAAAACGGTAGCGGCTAAGTATGACGTGATTTTTTTTGATGCCTTTGGCGTTTTGAAAAACTACGAGGGGTTGCTGCCGGGCATTGAAAACACCTTTGCCTGGTTACGCTTGCACCAAAAAGAGTTTTATATTATCACCAACGATGCCTCGCGCAGTCCGCAGGCCCTGGCCGAGTCGTATCAGCGGTCGGGGTCGTATGCCATCACGTCCGACCGGATTATTTCGTCGGGGATGCTGGCGCGGGAGTACCTGGAGTTGAAAGTAAACCACGGCACGGTGGCCTACCTCGGCACCGAAAGCTCGGCGCATTACCTCGAAACGACCGGCCTCAAAACGCTGCCCATCAGCCGGGTCGACCTCGGCGACGTGGCCGACATCAACGCGCTGGTGCTGCTCGACGATGAGGGCTTCGACTGGAACACCGACCTCAACAAAACCGTGAATCTGCTTCGCCGTCGCAACATTCCGGTTATTGTGGCCAACACCGACGAAACGTATCCGGTCTCCAAAACCCGCATTGCCATTGCCATTGGGGCAGTGGCCGAAATGATCGAGACCATTGTGGGTAAGCAGTTTATTAGGTTCGGAAAACCCGATGCCCAGCTGTTTATGTTTGCCTACGAACGACTCGAGCACCTGACCGCCCGCACCCACCGGCCCATTGGCAAACGCAACGTGCTGATGGTGGGCGATACCCTCCGCACCGACATTTTGGGGGGCAACAAATTCGGGCTGGATACGGTGCTGGTGCTAACAGGCAACACCCAGCCTGAGGATGCCGAAATTCAAATCCGCAGCACGGGCATTATCCCCACTTACGTATGCGAATCGGTGGTTATTGGCGGGTAAAGAGCAGGCTAATTAACCACAATTTGAAAAAATATATTGCTTTTCCGCAGCGTCATATGCTAAAACAGCGTTTATTTGTCCAAAATATCAAACAGGCATTCACCAACACAATTATTTATGAAAAATTTATTAACAGCAGTGTTCCTGCTGGTCGCTTTATCGGCTACGGCTCAGGAATTCAAACCGTTTAAAGTAAACCTGTCGTTAGGCTACGCCCGCTCCCTGGGGGCTGGGGTTTCAGGTGGTTTTCTGGTGGCTGCGGAGCCAAAATATGGCATCACCGACAACATCGACCTCGGTCTGCGGATGGAAGCGGCTTTTGTACTCCGGGGTGTTGTAGATAATGGCCAGACCTTAACTGCCGATGCCGGTGTTTTTGGGTCCTACCTGCTCACCGGCAACTACCTGTTTGGAACGGGCAGTATCCGGCCTTTTCTGGGTGCCGGTGTTGGCTTTTACCGCATTGGAGCCGCCGGTACGACGGTGATCGACAAAAACGGAAATAATGAGGAAATTAAATTTGTCAATGACACCAAATTTGGCGGTATGATCCGGGCGGGCATCAAGGCGGGTCACTTTGTGGCATCGGTCGAGTATAACGCAGCACCTACGTCGAAGGCCACGGTTGGTTCCATAACAGCCGGCACCGTCAGAACAATCAGCAGCGAGAATGCCTACCTCGGCATCAAGCTTGGCTTCGACATTGGCGGAGGACGATACTAATCACAGACACGTTACTCAAAAAACCCGTTTAGCTCAAGCTGAACGGGTTTTTTTTATTCTTTTGGCAGCAGCAAGGGGTGAAAGCGAAATCCCTTGACCCGGTTAAACTCCAGCGACGGAGCCGGCAGCTTAAAAAACTGTGCCGTGCCCACAAACCGCTGCAACGCGGGCGAGAAGGTGTCAATGCGGGACAAATCGGCATTGGGCGAGATAAAAAACTGCCGGTATCGCCTGAATGTCAATTCATTGCCGGTTTCATCGACCATCG
Source organism: Spirosoma sp. (assembly GCA_043750915.1). Lineage (GTDB taxonomy): Bacteria > Bacteroidota > Bacteroidia > Cytophagales > Spirosomataceae > Spirosoma. The sequence goes on from JAYVAP010000138.1 coordinate 3,679, forward strand.
GGGGGTTTACGTGGCCACCCGTCATGCCGCTACCGCTATAGCCCAGATCGAGGTTGAGCCAGCGCGGAAACCGGGGACCAACCGGCAGCACCGATGCCAGGTTGACCGAGAGCCAGTATTGCTGGCCGTTATAATCTTTCAGCATTTGCTGGCCGGTGGTTTTGCCCAGCAAATTGGGTCTGTAGGGCGGGAAAATTGTTTTCCGAAACCCATATTTCATACTCACCACCTGTTGCCCGGCTCCGTATTGCTGCCCCACAAACAGGGCCGTACCGGCCACATTGGCCAGCATATCGCCGGTAGAAAACCCCCACCCTTCGGCGTGGCCGTCGTGCAGTTCGAGGGTTGTCTGGAAAAGCAGGGCCATCAAACCACCCGTGAGGATACTGGCCCGCTCGTCGACCCCGCTCCAGCGCATGAGTTCGTAGCCACCCCGGCTCATGCAGTAGGCCGTTGCCGTATGCCCAACTTTGTCCATCTGAAGCCATTCGCGGTTGTCGTTAAATTGGTGAAACGGCACTTTTTTCTTGTACCACTGCTTCCGCAGCAACAACAGCGTAATGGCATAAAAAGCCGCCGTTCCGGCCACAACGCCAATGAACCGCCCCTGGTGAATACCCGGCGGTTCGGGGCTGGGCGGCAGGGCGGGCAACGCAGGCGGCAGTTGCGCAAAAACAGGTGCGGCCAGTAACCAGGCCAGCAGTAAGGCATACGGCCGGTTTTTCATACGGCAAAAATAGGCAGCAAACAGGTTGCATTGCGTGCTGGCTATTTGAGGGGGTGCCCCCCTACGGGTGCATTTTTTTGCGTTTACGCCGAATAAGCCGGGATAAGTCCGTTTTTTTGAAACAACGCGCCCGCCAATTTTGTAGATATCCCGGGCACTATACCCTATTTATCGACATGGCTAATCATACCAAAACAACCCAGAAAGGTCCCGACGTTATTCTGATCGGGGCGGGTATTATGAGTGCTACACTCGGCGTGATGCTCAAAGAATTGCAACCCAACCTGACCATTGAAATTTACGAGCGGCTCGACAGTGCGGCCGCCGAAAGTTCCGATCCCTGGAACAACGCCGGTACGGGCCACTCGGCCTTCTGCGAACTCAACTACACCCCCGAACGCGAAGACGGCACCATCGACGCATCCAAAGCCGTCAAAATTGCCGAGTCCTTCGAGCAGTCGAAGCAATTCTGGTCCTATCTGGTGGAGGAGGGTTTCCTGAGCGATGCCCCCAACTTCATCCGCTCCATTCCGCACATGAGTTTCGTGTGGGGGCCAGAGAATGTGGCGTATCTGCACAAACGCTACGATGCGCTCCAGCAAAACTACCTGTTCCACGGTATGCAGTATTCCGAAGACCCGGCGCAACTGGCCAACTGGATGCCCATTGTGATGGAAAACCGCGATCCCGAACAGCCCGTAGCCGCCACAAAAATGGACCTCGGCACCGACGTAAACTTTGGGGCACTGACCCGCTCCATGTTTGCCCGGCTTCAGAAAATGGACGGCGTTACGATGAATTTTGGCTATGATGTCCGCAATCTATGGCCGGTACGCCGGAGCGGGTCGAAAACGCTGGGCGGCTGGAAGCTCAATGTCGAAAACCTGGCTGATGGCCAAACGCGGGAGGTGCAAACGGCTTTTGTGTTCATTGGAGCCGGGGGTGGCTCGCTGCGGCTGCTGGAGAAATCCGATATTCCCGAAAGCCGGGGCTTTGGTGGATTTCCCGTGAGCGGGCAGTGGCTCCGCTGCACCAACCGCGCCGTGATTGAGCGGCATCATGCCAAAGTTTACGGCAAAGCATCGGTGGGTGCTCCGCCCATGTCGGTGCCGCACCTCGACACGCGCATGATCGATGGCCGGCAGGAGCTGCTGTTTGGCCCCTACGCCGGTTTCTCGACTAAATTCCTCAAGAACGGTTCGTACTTAGACTTGCCCAAGTCGATTCAGCTGAGCAACATGGCTCCGATGCTCATGGCCGGTCTGCACAATATCTCCCTGACCAAATACCTTATTCAGCAGGTGCTACAGTCGCCCCAGGATCGGCTGGATGCCTTGCGCGAATATTTTCCGAACGCCCGGCTGGATGACTGGGAACTCGAGATTGCCGGGCAGCGGGTGCAGGTTATTAAAAAAGATGACGAAGAAGGAGGTGTGCTGGAGTTTGGCACCGAAGTGGTCAGCGCAGCCGACGGAAGCATTGCCGCCCTGCTGGGGGCATCGCCGGGGGCTTCTACGGCGGTGTCGATCATGCTGGACCTGCTGAGCAAATGCTTCCCGGACCAGGTGAAGTCAGCGGCCTGGCAGCGAAAACTAACCGCCATGATTCCGTCCTATGGGCAGTTGCTGGGCGATAATCCTGAACTGGGTCAGCGTTTACGGCAGCACACGGGCGCGGTGCTGGGCCTGTCGGCAAAAGAGCAGATACCGGCGGTAACCCGGTAGTGTTGCCCGCTCGTGCGGAGCGGTGGTGGCAGGGGTAAATCGTTGCGGCTCAAACCTCCATCACCGCCCCGTGCGTTTGCCGCATCACCGTTCGCAGGGCGGGCCTGACCGCGCCAAACAGCCACACGCCCGCTTCGGTCAGGCGTTCGTTGCCAAACAGTTTCTGAACGCTGCGCCCCACCCACAGTCGTCGGCCAAACCGTGCCGACCAGCCGCGCTGATACTGCTCCTCCAGGTTGGTGCGGGTGAGTTGGCCCCGCAAAAACGCGTTGGAGAGGTCACTGGCGAACCGGGCACCGTGAATAGCCATGGCCATGCCGTTGCCGCAGAGGGGTGTTATCAGCCCCGCCGAATCGCCCGCCATCAGTAGGTGGTTTTCTACCGCCTGCTTGGGGGCAAACGAGATTTCGTTGATTACTTCGGGTTTGTCGTATAAAAACTGCGCAGTCCCGAAAACCATTTCCAGGTGCGGATTTCGCCATAGAACGGCCCGCTCCATAGCGGGGATGCTGCCGTGTTGGCGCAGGTTTTCGCGGGTGGTAAGGTAGCAAATGCAGTACTTGTCCTCCTCAATGGCCGACATGCCGCAGTAGCCATCCCGGAAATTATGCAGCGCAATAACATCGTCCGGCAGGTCGATGCGGGCGTGGTATTTGACACCGATGTAGGGCGAGGGCTGGCGCATAAACGACCGGTTGAGCGACTTGTCTAACTTCGACCGTTTGCCAAACGTGCCCAGCACTAAGCGGCTCGTCAGCTCCGTGCCATCGCTGAGCGTAACGGCAAAGCAATCCCGGTCAAACACCACCTCATCGACTTGTTTGCCCAGCCAGAACTGCACACCCGCTGCCAGGCCCAGTTGATACAGTTCGTGGTCGAGCTGGTAGCGGCTGATACCAAAGCCCCCCAGATCGAGCGAGCTTTCGAGCAGCCGCCCCGATGGAGCAGACACCTGAAACCGGCGAATATCGACCGCGCCCAAACCGGCCAGATCAACCCCCAGCGACTCGATGTAGGGCCTGACTTCGTTGGAAACATATTCTCCGCAAACCTTGTGAAAGGGGTAGGTTTTGCGCTCCACCAGCGCAACCGCGCGGCCCGCCCGTGCCAGTTCCAGCGCACTGACCAAACCAGCCAGCCCTCCGCCAACGATGATAACATCCTGCATATACCCATAAACGGAAAAATCCCGTCAACGTTCTGAACAGTGGCAAAGTTTGGGCCAGTCGCGTACATTTGCTCTATGCCCACAACCTTCAACGACCTGCAGGCCACCTGGCAGCAGCATCACGCGCTTTATACAGACGCCTATCAAACGGGCCGCTCGTCGTTCATTGCCGGTCTGCTGCCCCAAACGGCGGTGCAGTTCGGCGTGTCTCAAACGCTGGAAATTCTCCACAAACGGCTCGGCACCGACACCATCCGGCGGGCCCTGAACCCCGGCGAAACCATCGACAGCCCCGTTAAGGGCCAGCCCGATGGCACCTGGCTGAAACAAAGCAACACGGTGGGCATCAATGTTCGCACCATTGGTTCGTTCTGGAACGTGGTCAACTACGTGCTCACGCTGCCCGCCAGCCACGACAGCATTCACCTGCTGCCCATTTGGGAGCCGGGCGTGGTGGGCAGTCTCTATGGTATGGTCAGCTGGCAGATCAACGCCGAATTTTTCGATACGCGGCTGGCCAGTTTCGTGCCCGGCTTAGACACGGTGGAGAAACAGCTGAAAGTGGTCGTGAATTTGCTCCACGCCCTGGGCCGCACCGTGGGCATGGACGTGATACCCCATACCGATCGTTTTTCGGAAATGGTGCTTGCCCACCCGTCGCTGTTCGAGTGGGTCCGGCGCGACGGACCCGTGCTGATCGACCATAGCAGTTTTGTGAATCGCTACGTGGAGGAAGCCATCTGGCAGTTCCTGAAATACCACGGCGCGGCCGACGGTACACCCCTGTTTTTTGGCCAAACCGATTTTTTTCCGCCCCAACCCAACAACACGGGCGGGCCAGCCGAACCCACACCACCGCCCACACTCACCCTCACCGGCGACCAGCGCCACCGAATTTTGTTTGGCCATCCGTCGGACGCACGCGGGCGGCTGCGCAGGCGGGTGGACCTAATCCGGCACCTGACGGCCCAGGGATTGGAAACGCTGCCCATGACTATGGCCCCGCCTTATCGCGCCCTGCACATCGACCCCACCAACTTTATAACCGACGAATACGATCAGGTTTGGTACCAGTATGTATTCGACAAACCGCAGGCGATGTCGCGCGTGTTCGGGCCACTGGCGCGGTATCGGTTCTACGAATCGAAAGCCGACAATCAGGCGTGGGAACTCGATTTCGAACGGCCCAACTATGCCGCCTGGCACTACCTCAGTCAAAACGTTTATGACTGCCAGCGGACCTACAATTTCGATTTCATGCGGGGCGACATGGCGCACGTGCAGATGCGGCCCGAGGGTGTGCCGCCCCTGATTGGCCATTATTATGACCCGCTCCGCTTTGTTAAACGCTACGTCCGGGGCAATGGCGTTTCGCACTTTGCGTTCTTCGCCGAAACGTTTCTGGCCCCGCCCGATACAATGGCCTACGGCGACGAAGCCGACCACCTCGATGCCATCGAAGCCGATTCGACCCTGGGCGACCTACAGTCGCTGGTAGTGGATTCCGGGGCCTTCAGAAAGCAGCTGGCCCGCTATGACCAGTTGCGCCGGACGCGCCGGTTTGTGCCCTGCTTTACGGTGATCAGTGCCGACAAAGACGACCCGCGTTTCGACGCTTTCTACCGCGCCGGCAATCTGTTTCGGTATTTTACGGCCCTGTTTCTAACCAACATGCCCAGCTATGTTGCACTGGGTTTTGAGGTGCGCAACCAGCACCAAGCACGCGGAGATAATGAAGAATACAGCAAACTGTATGTGTTCGACATCGGCGACGACCGCCAGCCCGACAAGGTAACGCACGGCCCGTTCCGATGGGGCCAAAACGGCGAACAGTTTGCCGCCATTGGCCGGATGCGGGCTTTTGCGGAGGGCATCTGGCCCGACATTGCCGGGCAGGAGACGCGCTGGATTGTGCCGCCCGGCCTGGCGAACCAGCCCTATATTGCCTGGACGCATACCGAACCAACCGGCTATTTTTTTGCGGCCAGCATGAGCGGGGAACTTCCCGACACGCTGCCCGGACAGGACGAGGCAGAAATACTTTTTGTTGAGACTGGTTGCCGGGTATGGCGGCTCGAACCAGCTTGATGATACCTTTTCTTTTGGGTATCTTGCAACCAGACTAAGTACACGATCATGACCGCACGCCAACCCCAAACAACCGC
>JAYVAP010000139.1:0-3344 GCA_043750915.1 Spirosoma sp.
TCGGTATAGGTGGGGTGGGCGTGCGACATCCGGCTGATGTCTTCGGCCGATGCCCGGAACTCCATCGCTACCACCGCTTCGGCAATGACATCGGCCGCACGGGGGCCAATGATATGAACGCCCAGAATTTCGTCGGTGTCTTTGTGGGCCAGCACTTTCGCCAAGCCATCAATGTCCATGCTCGCCCGCGCCCGGCCGAGTGCCTTGAACGGAAAGGAGCCGGTTTTGTAGGGAATGCCTTCCTGCTTCAGCTCTTCTTCCGTGTAGCCAACTGCGGCCACTTCGGGCCAGGTATAAACAACGTTTGGAATCAGGCGGTAGTGAATGTGTGGTTTCTGACCGGCAATGGTTTCGGCAATGAAGGTCCCTTCTTCTTCGGCTTTGTGGGCCAGCATGGCCCCCCGAACCACATCGCCCAGGGCGTAGATGTGCGGCACGCTCGTGCGCAGGTAACTGTCGACCTCAACCTTGCCTTTCTGATCGGCTTTTAGCCCGGCCGCTTCGAGGTTCAGCCCGTCGGTATAAGGTCGGCGACCCACCGCCACTAAGCAATAATCGCCGGTGAGCGTAATCTGTTTCCCGTCGGGGGTGTCAATGTACACAACCACTTCGTCGCCGGTGTTTTCAACCTTCGTCACTTTGTGGTTGAAATAGAAATCGGCACCGAGTTTCTTGATGGACTTTTGCAACTCTTTACCCATCGTTTTGTCCATTGTCGGGATCATGGAATCGGCAAACTCTATGAACGAGACTTTAGCTCCGAGCCGGGCAAAGACCGAGCCAAGTTCAGCCCCAATTACGCCCGCGCCAATAACAATCATGTGTTTAGGCACCTGCTCCAGGGTTAGTGCTTCGGTAGAGGTGATCACGCGCTCTTTGTCGATGGGCATCGACGGAAACGACATGGGTTTGGAGCCAGTGGCGATAACGATATTTTTTCCCCGGATGGTTTGGTCGGTGCCGTCGGCTTTGGTGATTTTGACCGTATTGGCATCCACAAATGAGCCAAGGCCGTAGAAGGTGTCAATCTTGTTTTTCTTCATCAGAAAGGCCACGCCCTTCGTGGTCTGATCCACTACTTCCTGTTTGCGGTGGATCATTTGGGGCATATCGACCGCCAGATGATCCAGTTTAATGCCGTGCTCGGCGAAGGTATGGGCTGCGTTATAAAAATGCTCCGACGAGTCCAGCAGGGCCTTCGAGGGGATGCAGCCCACGTTCAGGCACGTTCCGCCCAGCGTGGGGTATTTCTCGATAATAGCCGTTTTGAGGCCGAGCTGTGCGCAGCGGATGGCACCGGTGTAGCCGCCCGGGCCTGATCCAATAAAAATAACGTCGTATTCCATGGTTACAATTTTGTGAGGGGTTTGCGGAGTAGGTGGCTTACGGTGCCCAACGCCCCCGGAATTGGGCGGCAGGCCCGCTGCAAACGACAAACCCGAAACCGGTTCGGTAGAAAAGCGTTGTAACGGCAAATATGGTTCAGAATTCGATTGCCCAAACCGATTTCCCGAAAATCGTGTTGGTAATTTTGTGCGGTCCTCGCCATTCGGGGTCCTTTCGCCCCGGTTTATGCGCTTCTTTTCTCTTTTTTTTTGCTCCCTGTTGCTGATTGTCAGCAGTTGCAGCAGCCCCAATCTGCCAAACCAGCCCGCTGTTTATTTTGACGTTGCGGGTTATGCCAACCAACAGATTACCGACCTTGGAACCCGCAAACCACTCGTTCGGAAAACGGTGCGCATCAATGCCAGAACGAGCCAGCAGGATACCCGCGCCCTCAACTGGAGCCGCGAGCTGGCCCTGTTCAGCCAGGCCGACATCAACAAAGCGGCCCTCCGCAACAGCTACCACATTACCCGCCCCGACTCGCTGACGTATCAGTACACGCTAAAAAAATCGGAAGAAAAATTAACGGTTCGCTCGCTGCGGGTGCAGCTGGACTCGACTACGCGCCAGCCGCGCCGGATCGAGGCCGTGCTCCAGACCGATAATCCGCTCTACGCGTCGGAGCGCCATCTATGGCTCGAAAGTGGACCAACCAGCCGAAACCGGTGGCAAGTGCGGTACTACAAGGTGGCAGGCTTTCAGAAACTTCCCTATTTCGAGCGGAACGAGTTCTCCGTTGAAGGTAAGCTAATAAACTGATTGTTAAGGGATTGTTGGCTGTTTTGATTGAAATGAGGTGGAGAGAAAATGCAAATTTCATTTACCCTTCCCAACGAATCACTACCTTTGCCTTTTAATGCTGTATCTGATTCAATCGCTTATAATTCAGTTCAATGGAAAAAATTAAAGTAGCCAATCCGGTTGTCGAACTGGATGGCGACGAAATGACCCGCATCATTTGGAAGTTTATCAAAGACAAGTTGATTCTGCCCTACGTTGACGTTGACATTAAATACTATGACCTCGGCATCGAATACCGCGATCAGACCAACGATCAGGTAACCATCGACGCGGCCCACGCCATCAAAGAATACGGCGTGGGTATCAAGTGCGCCACCATCACGCCCGACGAAGACCGCGTGAAGGAATTCAACCTGAAGCAGATGTGGAAGTCGCCCAACGGCACGATCCGCAATATTCTGGATGGCACCGTTTTTCGCGAGCCGATTGTGATGAAAAACGTGCCGCGCTTAGTTACCAACTGGACCGCCCCCATCATTGTGGGTCGGCACGCCTTTGGCGATCAGTATAAAGCCACCGACTTTCTGGTGCCGGGCAAGGGAAAACTGACCATGAAGTTTGAGGGCGAAGACGGAACGGTGCAGGAATATGATGTTTACGATTTTCAGGGACCGGGCGTGGCCATGGGCATGTATAACGTGGATGCCTCGATTAGGGGGTTTGCCAAAGCCTGTTTCAACATGGCACTCCAAAAAAACTGGCCGCTCTATCTGTCGACGAAAAACACGATTCTAAAAAAATACGACGGCCGCTTCAAGGATATTTTTCAGGAAATCTACGACGCTGAATTCAAAGCAAAAGGCGTTCACTACGAACACCGCCTGATTGACGACATGGTGGCATCGGCCCTGAAATGGAACGGCAACTTTGTGTGGGCCTGCAAAAATTACGACGGCGATGTGCAATCCGACACGGTGGCGCAGGGCTTTGGTTCGCTGGGCCTGATGACCTCGGTGCTGGTAACGCCCGATGGCAAAACGATGGAAACCGAAGCCGCCCACGGCACCGTTACGCGCCACTACCGCGAGTACCAGAAAGGCAACAAAACATCGACAAACCCCATTGCGTCTATTTACGCCTGGACGCGTGGCCTGGCTTTCCGGGGCCAGTTAGATGGCAACCAGCCACTGATAGACTTTGCCAACGCCCTCGAAGCG
>JAYVAP010000140.1:0-2715 GCA_043750915.1 Spirosoma sp.
CTAACCGCTATGCCTCCGCGTTTTCCGGTCCTGGTTTTGCCTCCGCTGTTGCTGATTGCGGGCCTGTTTCTGACCCGGCGGGGCCGTCATTTCGTCGACCAGCTCGCCATCGGCCCCCTGACTTTGTTACACACCATTCGTATTCCCGTCGAGGTTGTGCTGTTCTGGCTGTTTGTGGGCGGGGTGGTGCCGCAGGTGATGACGTTTGAAGGCCGAAACTTCGATATAGTGGCTGGCCTTTCGGCTCCGTTGGTATACTATTTTGCTTTCGTGCGGAAGATCATGCCGCGCAGTGTGCTGATAATCTGGAACTTAATTTGCCTCGGTTTGCTACTCAACATTGTCATTACGGCGGCTCTGGCAGTTCCGTCGCCGTTTCAGCAACTTGCCCTCGGGCAACCACCTAACGTAGCTATTCTTTATTTTCCTTTTGTGTGGTTGCCTTCGGTGGTTGTTCCAATCGTTTTGCTGGCTCATTTGTCGGCTCTGCGTCAGCTGGGCAGGGCTGTTGTTGCGGGCAGGAAACAGGCTGTAACGTAGGGAGTGCGTTTGCCGGATGTGTTTTTTTCGTCAATAGGTACGCAATACCTTCAGCCGATGGCGTTTGTTGAGTTTGACGCGGGGATTGCTCAGCACATGAAAAATCAGCCCGCTCAGGGCCAGGCTACCAGCAACGGGCAGGGCACTTTTATAGAATCCGCGCTGATTGATCACGTCGGCCAGCAAGTAAACCGCACCGGCAATGGGAAACACGTTGCCGGCGGCTGTCAGAAATGGAATCCGACGGTGCAAATAGAAACGCTGAATTTCGTTAAGCCGAAACGTCACGGGTTCATCGCGATTCATTACTTCGTTGGCCATCAGAACGCTGAATGTGCTATCGGTCACCTCGTAGAGTTGCTCGCGGTATTTTTGCCCCCGCGCCTTAAAATGCATCTCATCGCCCTGAAAAAAACGGTACCGGTGAAAGCCGCCAACCCGGTGATTAACATCAAAAGCCAGGTAGCGCGAGGGGCGGAGCAGGGCCTTGTAGGCCGTGCCACTGCGCTGCAACAGCTGCTCAGTCGTGAGTGTGTCGCGGGGCTGAGCGCAGGCCACCGATGCAAAAAACCACAGGGCAGAGAAAAAAGCAGGACGTAGGTTCATAAGGAGGAAACAACAAAACCGACAAACTTGGCTATAATAAAACCAAAATTGTCAGTTTTATTTTCGTAAAGAAACGATTGCCTGTCTACTGAGTCAGCGTTCGGCCTTTGGGGTACTTTATTTCGTAGCGGAAGGTAAGGGCGCGGTTTTCGCCGGGCTGAAGCGTGATCCGGTAGGTGAGTTTGCCGGTTTCGGGGTTCAGCACGGCCCCACCTGCGTCCGTAAGCGACACCTCAATGCGGCTGTCGGTCGACACGGGAATCTGGTCGAATAGGGTTAGGCCAACGGGTTCCTGGCGGGTATTGCGCAGGCTAATTCGGTAAGCGCGACCCTCGCGCTGATTGCTGCCCAGCGACTTGCGGCTGTTGAGGTCTTCGATCTGTTCACGTTTGACAACAATGCGTTTGTCGCGCCCCAGCGATAGTGACAGCGTGTCTTTGGCTTCGGCCAGGCTCACCCGCGATTCGCCCACGAAGGTTCCCTCAAAATAAATCCGGGCCACGCCATTGAGCAGGTTCAGCTTGTCCCAGCCGGTAATCTGCGCCGTCAGAAAAGCATCCGGGTCGAGCTTGGGCGTGATTTCGTAGCGATAGGTGGCGGGCAGGTCGCTCGTTTGAATATCCACCAGCTGCGGCCGGGCGTTGGTCAATACCGTGTAGGGAAGGGCAATCACAAAACTTACGTTGGTGGGCTGATCCACGGCCTGCGTCACGTCGGCAGTGTTTTCCAATTGGGCAGGCGCGGCCGCAACCGCATCGGCGTTCATGGTTTTCATGGTTTTCATGCGTTGCTGGGCACCGCCATAACCTGCCTGAACATTTTCCTGCATGAGCGGCATAACCGGTTTAGGCTCATAAAAGCCCACATAATCGGTACCCAATTCCGGTTGGGAGCCGGGTAGGGCGGGGTTGGCCGTCGAGAGGGTCAGCCGGATATTCTGCCAGTCGAAGCCGGTATTCTGATACACCTGGGCTTTGTAGGCCAGCGAGGCCGCGCTTTTGGTGTCGCGCACCCGCACGTCGTAGATGGGTGTCCAGCCTGCGTTGCCCACCACATAGCTGAGGTCCAGCTCAACGGTTGTGCGGCTGCGGGCGGTGAGGGTTACTTCAATTTCGCCCACGGGCCGGTCGCGTTTGGCGTTTTGCTCATTCACCTGGGCCTCAAGCCGGTCAACGCGCTTTTTCTGTTCCACCATCCGGCGGGTCAGCCCGAGCAATTCCTGCCCGATTTTGGTGAGCCGCTCGCGGTAAAACACGGCCATGTCGGCCACCTGTTTCACCGTTACGCCCGCGTCTTTGCCGCCCACCTGTTTATTAGCCAGAATAAGTTTTTTTTCTTCCTGCAGCACCTCTTCCTGCACCGTCATGGCTTCGTAGGCTTCGCGATTTACCCGGAGCGAATCTTCCAGTCGTTGCAGGCTGACGGGTTTGGGAGCTTTGGTGAGAAAGTTGGTGCGAAACTGAACGCCCTGAATCACGGCATCGCCCTTGCCCGATACCTGAATACTCTGGGGATCAGTTTGGGCAGGGGCATTATCGATGATGAGCCGGGTAGTGCCCGCATCGACGG
>JAYVAP010000141.1:0-9382 GCA_043750915.1 Spirosoma sp.
CCGGTATAGGGCGTAAAGGTTTTGTTGGGGTTGCCGTCGCCGTCGTTGTTCACATCTGAGTCATTAAAGGTATTGATCAGGGGCAAACCGTTGGCATCGGTTTTGTAGGCATTCACTAAGTTTTGCGTGGGTCGGTAAAAGCCGCAGCAAAGTCCTGTAAACTGGGGGTAAGTCAGAATGTCGCCCCAGTTGCCGTTCCCCGCATTGACTGCCCCGTCGTTGACCGAGAACTGAATGGCAAACACCGATTCTTTGCTGTTTTTGGTAGCCGCGTTGAAGTTGTCGTAAAAATTTTCGGTCAGGCCATACTTCTTGCCGTCCGAGGTTTGCCCCGTGGCAATCACATCCGTCAGCAGGGTGCGGGCTTCGGCAATTTTGTTCTGATACATGAACACCTTAGCCAGATACGCTTTGGCCGCCGATTTGTTGGCCCGCCCTACCTGACTGTGTGTTTCGGGCAGGTTAGCCACGGCATACTGAAAATCGGCTTCAATTTGTGGCCAGATATTCACGTACTTGCCGCTCGCGTCGGTATTGGGCACGCGCGGATCGGTCACGTTTTCGTCGACGAATGGCACGTTATTAAACACCCGTTTAAGGTCAAAATGGTAATGGCCCCGCAGAAACCGGGCCTCGCCGGTAATGCGCTTCGTGGAGGCATCGTCCATGTTGGTGGCGGCTTTTACGGCCTTCAGTACGGCATTGGTTCGATTCACACCGTCGTAGAGCGCACTCCATTTTGGGTCGATATAATCGTTGTTAGGCTGCACCGAATATAACTCAAAAGCACCCTGATTGGGCTGATCCCCCGCCCCGGAGCCTTTATGGGCATCGTCGGAAGGTAGGTCGCCGTAAACCCGGTTGGTGCCCGTGCCAAACCAAACCGGGTCAATGCCTCCGTCGGTGTTGGAGCCCACCCCGTCGAGCACCGAGTAGGCACCCGTCAGCAACAGGTCGGCCCCCTGCCGGGTACTGATCTGGTTGGCACTGACAGCCCCGGGGGGATTTTTTTCAAAGAATTTATCCTGACAGGCAGCCAGGGCAATCAGCAGGAATAGTCCGGCAACGAAGGGAGGTAGCGCGTATTTTTTCATGATATAAGTCCGGGTGAATGGGTTAGAAACCAACTTGAAGTCCCACGATAAATGAGCGGGCTGCGGGGTAAACGCCCCGGTCGACACCGATACCACGGTCGGCTCCGTTACCATAAAACTGTAGGTTCACATCCGGTTCAATGCCCTGGTAGCTGGTGATGGTAAACAGGTTTTGCGCCTGTACATACACCCGCAACCGCTCGGCTCCGATGCGCTGCAACAGCGGGCGGGGCATAGTGAAACCCACCTGCATCTGTTTGGCTCGCAGAAAGGAACCTTTTTCGATGTAATAAGTCGAGGGCTGCGATTCGAATCCACCCGTAATAGCGTTCGTTTTGGGCAGAACGGCACCCGTGTTGCCCGGTGTCCAGCTATTGAGCAAACGGCGGCTGTTGGCACCGGCCACCCCAATAAAATCGGTGAAATACTTATTGTAGTTGAAGAGGTCATTACCCTGAACACCCTGCAAAAAAATGGTCATATCCCAGCCCCGGTAGCTGAGGTTGGTATTCAGACCGTAGGTAAATTTAGGGATCGGGTTGCCAATAAACGTCCGGTCGTTGCTGTTCACAATGCCGTCCCCGTCTTTGTCGGCGAAGCGAAAACGGCCCGGCTGGTTATAAAGCGTCCGGTCGCCCCCCTGCGTGGGGGCAGCATTGGCTTCTTCCTGGGTCTGGAAAATGCCCAGTAATTCATACCCATAAAACGAAGCGACCGGACGGCCTACCTGCGTTCGGTTAAAGCCCGTCAGCCGGGCATCGAAGCCCGAAATAAAGGTATCGTCGCCCCCGTATAATTGCGTCACTTTGTTGGTAAATGTCGTTCCGTTCAGGCTGATGGCATACTGAATGCCGGTGGTGCGGTTGCCCCCCCGGTAGGTCAGTTCCAGCTCAATACCCCGGTTATACATGCTGCCCACATTAACGGCTGGTGGCTGAATTTGCCCGCCCGTAGCCGGTATCGGCACTTCGAGCAGCAAGTTGCTCAGGCTGCGGTTATAAGCGTCGATGGTGATGTCTAAGCGATTGTTGAACAGGGTGGCATCCAAGCCAATGTTGGTCATGGTCTGGGCTTCCCAGCGTGCATCGGGGTTGCCCAGCCGCCGGGGCGAATAACCCGTCTGGATAGAATTACTCGTTCCGTTGAGGTCATAGAAAGAAGCCGCCTGACTGGCTGCGTAAGCGGTAAATCGGTTGTAGGGGTCGATGTTCTGGTTGCCCGTTTGTCCCCAGCTGCCGCGTAGCTTGAGGTCATTGACAAACGAAACGCCCTGCATAAAGGCTTCCTTCGACAACCGCCAGCCAACGCTGAAAGCCGGAAACGTGCCCCAGCGGTTCTGGGGCGAAAAACGCGACGACCCATCCCGGCGCACCAACGCGGTAAACAGATACTTGTCGGCCAGAATATAATCGGCCTTGGCAAAGACCGAAAACAAACTGGATTCAATGCCGCTGCCATTGGCAACATTCACCTTGTTGCCGGCATTCAGGTATCGCGAGTCAGCATCCTCGAAGACATAGCCAACCCGGGCCGCCGACTGACTCGTAAATCGATTGGTCACGGTTTCGGTGCCGGCCAGAAACGTCAGGCGGTGTTTATCGGCAAAGGTGTTGGTGTAGGTGACGTTGTTGGTCCAGGTCAGGTTGGTCGAATTGTCGTTGCTTACCGTCAGTTGGGCCACCTGCTGCTGCAGTACATCCTCGAAGGCGCGGGGCCGAAACTGCGACAGGTTGCCAGTGGCCAGGTCTACACCAACACTGGTTCGGGCCGTGAAATGCCGCAAAAAATCTACTTCGGCATACACGTTGCCAAATAGCCGGGTGGTGTAGCGGTGGTTGTCTTTGTTACGAACCAGATATGCCACCGGGTTGCGGCCCCCAAGGTTGCGCGTACCCGTAAAATTGCCGCCAATATCATAAACCGGCTGAATACCCGTCCCCGTCAGGGCCATAAACGTTGGGTTATCCGGTTCGCTGGCCTGCTGCCCCACCGATACATCGTCGGTAAAAGAAAACTGAAGATTTTCGCCGATGCGGATATGCCTGCGTACGTTGAACTCTGTGTTGGCCCGGATCGAATACCGCTTGAAACCGGTGTGGTTCACAATACCCTGCTGATTGAAATACCCCATCGATATGGCGTAGCGGCTGGCTTCGGTGCCGCCCGACACGGCTAAATTGTAATTCTGAATCACGGCCGGCCGCAAAATCTCTTTGAACCAGTTGGTGCCTTCTTTATTGGCCCGCGCCGTTAAAAACCGGGTCTTGCCAAAATCGGGCGCGTCTACATCGGTGGTGTAGTTGGCCAAACTCACCCGAGGGTCGCCCTCGGTGGCCCCGCGCGGGAACAGGTAAGTGGGCAGTATGGGGTTGGGCGATGCCGACGATCCGGTGTAGGGATCGAAGGGGTTCCCGGTTTTAGGGTCTACCTGCCCGGTGTTGCGGAGGTTGTCCCAGCCCACCTGAGCGGCTTCCTGTGGCGTGAGAAAAGTCGGAATTTTCCAGGCCGACTGCATGCCTACATACCCGTCGAACGATACTTTTGGTGCGCCATTACGCCCTTTTCTGGTTGTTACAATTACCACGCCGTTATTGGCCCGGGAGCCGTAAATGGAGGCAGTAGACGCATCTTTCAGGATCTGTAAACTTTCTATGTCGTTGGGATTCAGCTGGTTGATATTTCCCTGCGTAGGCACCCCGTCAATAACGTAGAGCGGATCGTTGGAGCCGGTAATGGAGCCGATTCCCCGAATCCGGACCGCCACCCCTCCGCCGGGTGCCGCGTCGTTACCAACCTGAACCCCCGCTGAACGCCCCTGCAACTGCTGCGCAAAGCTGGCCGACGGCACCGAAACCAAATCACGCGGCTCCACTTTAGAAACCGATCCCGTAACGTCGCGTCGGGCCTGCGTGGTGTACCCTACCACTACAACCTCGTTCAAAGACTGATTGTCTGTTTGCATTCGAATGGCAAAAGTGGTGCGGTTACCCACCGGCAACTCCTGCCGCTGGTAGCCAATGAAACTAAAAACCAGCATAGAACCCGCATCAGCAACGCCAAGCCGGAACTGCCCGGCGGCATCAGTAATAGTGCCCCTCGAGGTGCCTTTCACCAAAACACTGACCCCCGTTAATGCAGCACCGGCTTCGTCGGTAACAGTACCACTCACGGTGATATCAGCTGCTGGATTGTAACGATCCATGACCGCCAAAGAACGATTACTGTTTACCGCCAGCGTGGCCGTTTCCGAGTCCGTAGCCGAAATAATTTCGGGAGTTGACCCATGTTCGCTCAGGGCCGAACGCCGTTTTCTATCGGCTTCGGCGGATAAAATGATATAGTTGTTTTTAACTTTCCGGTACCGCAGCCCAAATGGTTGAAGCAGGGCTATCAGGCTGGCTTCCAGCGTAGCCTGTGGCTGGGCATTTTGGGCCGACACAAGCAGGTTTTTCAGCGAACGTTCTTCGAATATAATACCGATATGATACCGGCTTTCGAGTTGCTGAATGATGTCGGCCAGGCGGTATGTTTCGGTTGGCCTGTGTTCTACCGTTCGCTGCCCGTTTTGAGCCAGCACCTGCGCCGACCCAGGCAACTGAGACATCCAGAGTAAGCACAGGATTAATCCATAAAGTCGAACGGATTGCTGACAACGTAGTATATGCTCCATAAGATAAGGGTTTACCAGATAGGGAATAAGCAGGAATAGTTAAGGGTGCTTCACACGATCCCGTGCATCAGCAGTTATCAGGAAGATACAGGCAGGCTCCTTTACCCTAACCGGAAAATGATTTTTTTTACAGGAAAAATTACAAGTCATATTTATACGCCTGTATATTGGCGTGCGCAACGCTGCCTAAGTAAACGATTCCCTGCCATAAGAAGTCATACTCGTGATGCGGGTTTGTTTTTGCTGTTTTTTTAGGGATGGATTAGGGTTAGCAGCCAAGATTGTATCTTAGTGGTATTACCCGTATTCCCAACGTCTGCTATGGCTGCTATTTCTTCTGATTCGTTGGCGGGCGGTTTGCCAATACGACCGCTCCACAATGGTGAACCAGCCAGAGCACCCAACGCGCTGACCGCCGATGAGTTGCTGATTCGGCAGGCTTTTGATGCCAGTCCGCGCCAGGGATGCGATCTTTTATTCCGGCGATACTATCAGCCGCTGTGCAGCCATGCTGCCCGGTTTGTTTATTCAAAAATGCTTGCTGAAGATATCGTGGCAGATATTTTCCAGGATTTCTGGCAAAAACGTCTTCACGAGCGGATTCAATTCTCATACCGGGCTTATCTCTACAAAGCAGTGCGCCAGAACTGTTTACTATATCTGCAACGCGAAGCAGGACACACCATATCAACCGATCTGATGACTCCCCTTGATTTTAATGCCATGACTACACTTCCCAATGAGCAAATTCAAATCGATGAGCTGAAGGGGCAAATCGAAACCGTCATCAATGCACTTAGCCCGGCAGTTCGGCGCGTGTTTCTGTTAAGCCGCTTCGAAGGAAAACGTAATCAGCAGATTGCCGAAGAACTGCACATTTCACTCAAAACAGTTGAAGCGCACGTTACAAAGGCGCTAACGCTGTTTCGTAAAGTTCTCAAGCCATGAACGACCCACAACTGCCCTTGCCCAAAGCAGTGGTCTTTGCCTACTTTGCCAATCAAGCCACCCCGCTGGAGCGAAAACAGACAGAAAACTGGATGGCTACGGAGGAGGGTCTGGCAATGTATTTCAACTACCTGGACGATTGGGAGTGCCAGCATCCACAGTTTTATGCCGATGTTGACCAGGCCCGACAACGGTTTTGGGACTTTATACACCAGCCATCTCAATTGACGGATGTTAATTGTGACCATGAGTTGCCGTCATCCGCTCCGGAGCAACCAACCACCCGATTGATAAACTGGTTGCCAACACGCTGGCTGATGGCAGTGGCCGCTTCACTATTGCTCCTAATTGGGTTATGGATGACGTTTGATAACTGGTATTACCAAACCCTGCATAACGGCTATAGCCAGATTCGTTCCGTGCAGCTACCCGATGGCTCGGGTGTTGTACTCGGTGTACACTCATCACTGCGTTATGCCCGGTTTGGTTTTGGCACGGGCACAAACCGGCAGGTCTGGCTAACGGGTGAAGCCCGCTTTGAGGTGGAACACCAACCCAACGACCAGCTTTTTACCGTACAAACCCCCGATCAGATAACGGTTGAGGTGATGGGTACGACTTTTTTGGTCAATAGCCGCCGACATACTACTCAGGTAACATTGGAAAAAGGCAGTATACAGTTGATAGCGACGCAATTAAGAAAACCCCTCAGGCTTGTGCCAGGCGATATTGTCACGGTGTCGGCAAAAGGACAATTCCACCACAAACGCCAGCCAGTTAGCCCTGCATACGTAACCTGGCATGATCACCGATTCGTATTCAACGACACGCCCCTAAGCGACGTAGTGGCACAGTTGCACGACACCTTTGGCGTAACAGTGCAAATTCCGCACGCGGAAATAATGACCCGGACCGTGTCAGGAACTTTTCGGGCAGAAACCCCGGACGATCTTTTGCAGGCACTCGCACTGATGATGAATTTGCAACTGTCAAAAAACCGCAGTCTGTATAGGTTAACCTGGCCTGAACCATAAGTACGATTCAGACAGAATGCCCGGCTCCAGCAACAGTTGCCGTGAAACAATCTATTAACTGTTTTAAAAACTCAGTGGATCGAGGTTTTTGAAATGGCCGTTCATGCGGATGCGCTGCTTGGTCCGCTCCATGTCGGCCACCACGGGCAGTACCGTGTTGAGGTGCTGAATCAGGAAAAGCTGGCGTTCGGCTTCGCTCTCCAGCATGAGCAGTTCGTATTCCTGCTCCACTGACAGCCCCACTTTATGGGCCACCCGGTACGAAAAATTTTCGCTCACCGGGTCATAATCCGTTTCAATCTGTAGCAGTTGGTAGAGCCGCCCAATCCGCTCGGCCAGCGCATCGACGTGGGCACTGAAACCGTTGCCCGGCTCAACCAGCTCGACCTCGCCACCGGCATATAGTTTTCCTGCCACCGGGTTCTCAAAATTAACCAGCCGGAAAACGCCTATTCCCTTCGATTTCACGTCCATGCGGCCATCGTCGTAGCGTTTGTGCAGCGTTGTCACGTGCATTTCGGTGCCGTAGCCGGGCAGTTTATTGTCGATAAACGCCGGGATGCCAAACGTCCGCTCCTCGTCAATGCACTCGCTGATGAGTTGGCGGTAGCGCGGCTCGAAGATGTGCAGATTCAGGTCCTCGCCGGGATAAACAATCAGGTTGAGCGGAAACAGGGGCAGTGTCTTTTCCATAAGGCCGAAAAGGTACGGATTTTCGGGTAAAAATCAGGCGGAACAAGTCAATATCGGTTTGTTTCTACTGCTTTTATCCCTGCCCGCGACAGGGCATCTACGCCCGCCAGCAGTCCCGCAAAACGGGGGTCGTTGGTGAGGCCTTTTTTGTAGCGACTATAGATCTGCTGGATAACAACGGCGTTTTTGAACAGGCCAAATATGTAGTAATACAAGAGATTGTCGATGCTGCGTCCGCTGCCATCGGCATACCGGCGGGCAAATTCCTGGCGGGTCAGATTTCCGGGTAAGTGGGTGATATTGAAGGTTTTACGAAACGTATCGTCGCCCGATTCGGCCCAGTACGAGAGCGAGGTCCCCACATCCATCAGCGGATCGCCAACGGTACACATCTCCCAGTCGAGCACCGCCCGGATATCCGGCAACCTGTCGGGATTGAGCACGACATTGTCATACTTGAAATCATTATGGAGCAGGGCAGGCGGGTTTTCGGGGGGCATTTGCCCGGTCAGGTAGCGAGCCAGATCGGTCATGGCCGGTATGTCGTCGGTTTGGGCTGCGTCGTAGCGTTTGTGCCAGCCCTCAACCTGCCGCCGAACGTAGCCTTCGGGCTTGCCCAGCTGGATCAAGCCCGTTTGCTGGATGTTGAGCGTGTGAAGTTGCACTAAGTTATCAACCAATGATTCGGACAGCTCGCGCATGGTGTTGGCGGGCAAGTTCAGGCCGGGGGCGTTGCCCGCCCGCAGAATCACGCCGGGCACCCGTGCCATCACATAAAAGGGGCAGCCCAGCACGGATTCATCATCGCAAAAAACAACTGGCTCCGGGCTTTTCTGATAATCCGCTTCGTGAAGCATCATCAGCACCCGAAATTCGCGGCTCATATCGTGCCCGCCTTTAATATCTTTGGCACCCACCGGCGGCCGGCGCAGCACGTATTCCCGGTCGGTTGTTTTCAGCAGATAGGTCAGGTTGGAGTAGCCGCCGGGAAACTGCGCTACGTTGGTGATGGGGCCAAATCCGGCAACGTGATCACTGAGATAGGGCTGTAGCGCAGCCATGTTGAGTTCTTCGCCGGGGCGCGTGCTGGTGGGGGTGTCGGGCTGAATCATAATCGGAATTTTTTTTTAAGCGCAACAACACAAGACAAGGCACGTAGTATCCGGCCTTTGGGGGCTACTGCTTGCCTTGGTCTTATTTCAGCATTGCGTTCAGTTTTTTCAGGTCCGCGCTGCGGCTAATTCACTTTTATTCCTGCGGGTGTCTAAACCGTAGCCTTTCAGAATACTCCGGGCCAGGGCGGTTTTGTGTACTTCGTCGGCACCGTCGTAGATGCGGGCACCGCGCTCGTGGCGATAGTACCACGGCAGTAGCACATCGTCGGTGATGCCCATAGCACCGCAGGTTTGAATGGCCCGGTCGATAACGCTGAGCATGATATCGGCCACGAAGAACTTGATTTCCGAAATCTGGTTGCGCACGGCTGCGGCACCCATTTTGTCGATGTTTTGGGCTGTTCTGAGCACCATCAGGCGGGCCGCGTCGATTTGGGCACGGCTTTCGGCAATCCAGCCCTGCACAAACTGCTTCTCGCCCAGCATCACGCCATCGTCCATTTCGCGGGTGGCGGCCCGGCGGCACATCAGATCGAAACACCGCTCACTAATGCCAATCCAGCGCATACAATGGTGAATCCGACCCGGTCCCAGCCGTTCCTGCGCCAGCATGAAACCCATGCCATCGCCCCCAATCAGGTTTTCTGCGGGTACCCGAACGTTGGTGTAGCGCACCTCGGCGTGGCTGGCCCAGTGGTCGGAACTGTCGCCCATGATGCTGATGTTGCGCACTATTTCAAAGCCCGGCGCATCGGTAGGAACCAGAATCATACTGGCCCGGCGGTGGGGGGCCGCATCGGGATTGGTAACGGCCATGACCACGGCAAA
>JAYVAP010000142.1:0-3413 GCA_043750915.1 Spirosoma sp.
CGTCAGGATGCTGCAGGAAGGTAAACACCAGTTCGACGTCATCGACACGCTGGCCGACCTGTCGCGCTACCGGCTGCTGGTGCTGCCCGATATAATACCGGTTAACGATGCCCTGCGTACTAAACTGAGCGCCTATGTGGCAGCCGGCGGTTCGTTGCTCGTCAGCTACCAGTCTGGCTTGGCCGCTATTGACGCAGCTGCCGACAAACGGGCATTTAATTTGCCCGAGCTGGGCCTTTCGCTGGTCGGCGACGCGCCTTACAGCCCCGATTTTATTGCGCTCGACGGCGGGGTTATAGGGCAAAACCTGCCCAAAACTGAACTGGTCATGTACCTGAAAGGCATGGAGGTGAAACTCGCCGGCGCTACGGTGCTGGCCCAGACCAACGTACCCTATTTTAACCGGACGTGGGAGCATTTTAACTCCCACAAGCACACGCCCTCGGCAGGTAAGGCGGGCTATCCGGCCGTGACGCAGCAGGGCAAGGTCATTTATTTTGCTCATCCGGTTTTCACCCAGTATGCTCGCAACGCGCCCCGCTGGTGCCGTCAGCTGGTGTTAAACGCTATTAGTAATCTTTTGCCCGATCCGCTGGTGCAAACGCCCGGTGCACCTTCTTCGCTGATTGTAACGCTCAATGAGCAACGTGCTCAGAACCGGCAGGTGCTGCACCTGCTCAACTACGTGCCCGAACGCCGGGGCAGCGATTTCGATACGGTTGAGGATGTGCCCACGCTGCTGAACACGCGCCTGTCGGTGAAAACGGCCACCAAACCGCGTCAGCTTGTGGTTGTACCCGAAAATATCCCGCTCAAGTTTACCTATGCCAGCGGCCGCGTGGAAACCACACTGCCCAGCCTGCGCGGGCATCAGATGGTGGCCATTGTTGGATAAAATAATCTGGTTCTCATGCGTTTAACATCGTTTCTAATAGCCCTGCTCCTGGTCGGAAGCAATAGGGTAGGGGTGGCCCGGCATCAACCCAAGCCGCTCGGCTGGGCCTTTCCCATTGCGCGGCCTCATGCAGGCATGTTGCTGGGCAACGGCACACAGGGCCTGATGGTTTGGGGAGAGGGACGTCAGCTGAATATTACCATTGGCCGGGCCGGGTTCTGGGACCATCGGGGCAGCACAGCGTTTGCCACTAAAACAACGTTTACCGACGTAAAAAGGCTGTTGCAGGCGGGCGATGAAACCGGTATTAAGGCTGCTTTTGCCGGACCCGCCAAACAGGATGCCGGTTTTGGTCACCCACAGCAATTGGGCGGAGGACGGCTGGAGCTGACCTTACCCCTGGGCTGGAAACTGACGCACGGAACGCTCAACCTGCTGACGGGCGAAATATCCGTTCTGGCTACCAACACGGCCGGCAGACCCGAAACGCTGTTTATCCGGCAGGCTGTAGACACCGAATTAGCCTGGATCAGTCTGCCTAAATCACTCGCTAATCGTACCGGGCAGGCGGGGGTAACGCTGAAACTGGTGCCCGCCTGGGATGCTACCGCCGACGCTTGCCGGAAGGCAGGCATTAAGGCACCAACCCAGTGGCAAACAAACCGTTCTCAGGAGTTAGGTTTCACTCAGTTTTTACCCGATGATGAGCCGCTTACTGTTGTGTGCCAGCTGCGCCCGCCCGGCATCGTGACCATTGCCACGCAGGTAGGTGCCAATGCGCAGACGGTGGCTAAGCAAACGCTGACCCTCAGCCGCGTTACGGCCCAAAACACGGCGGCCTTGTTTTGGCGTGATTACTGGTCGTCGGTGCCAACGGTAACATTGCCCGACCCTGTTTTACAGGAGATCGTGGATTATGGTTTGTATAAGCAGGCCTGCGCCACACCCCCCCAGGGTATTGCCTGTGCGCTTCAGGGGCCGTTTATGGAAGATTATCAGTTGCTTCCCTGGAGTAACGATTACCATTTCAATATCAATATTCAGATGATTTACTGGCCCGCGCTGGCCACCAACCGGCTGAGCCATTTTGGGCCGCTCTGGAATATGATGCAGGACTGGATGCCCACACTGCGGCAAACGGGCGAAGCTTTTTTCGGCCAGCCAGGCACCCCGCATAAAGGTGCATTGCTTTTGCCCCACGCCGTAGACGACCGGGGAAGGGTAGTCGGTACGTTTTGGGCCGGCACCATCGACCACGCCTGTACCGCCTGGATGGCGCAGATGGCCTGGCAAAACTACCGCTACGGTCTGGATCAGCCCAACGCCCGTACCCTGCTTACCGAAATGGCATGGCCGCTCTTAGTGGGCGCTTTTGAAGGATACTATGCCATGCTCGAAGAAGTGGCCGATACAAAGCCCGGTGCCGCACCCGATGCAAAGCGGTTTAGCCTGCCCGTATCGGTCAGTCCCGAATATGGTGGGTCGGGCATGGGCGCGTGGGGGCGCGATGCTTCCTTTCAGCTGGCAGCTTTGCACCGCATCTGCCGCATTCTGCCCCAGGCCGCTAAAGCATTAGGGCAGCCTGTTGACCCGCGCTGGGCCGATGTAGACAACCGGCTGCCGCCCTACACTACCGTTAGCGGTATCTGGCTACCGGAAAACGGGCAGGCCAACGAGCGAATTGCGCTCTGGGAAGGAAAAGACCTGACGGGAAGCCACCGCCACCACTCGCACTTAGCGGGCATATACCCCTTTTCTACTATCGACCTGACCAACCCCGAACAGCGAAAGATAGTAGATAACAGCCTGGTCGTCTGGCGATTCAGAGGGGCGGGTTTCTGGACGGGCTGGTGCGTTCCCTGGGCCAGCACCCTGTTGGCCCGCACCGGCCAGACGCAGGGAGCCATCAGCTGGCTGCACACGTGGCAGACTAATTTTGTGAACGAAGGCCGGGGTACACTACACAACGCCAACAACAGCGGTACCAGCCTGATTGGCTCTTACGACTGGGGAAATCACCCCCAAAACCGGGAAGTAATGCAACTCGATGCGGGCTTTGGGGCACTCAACGCCGTACTCGAACTCCTGGTGCAAAACCACGACGACGGGCTGCATATCCTGCCCAACCGCAGCAGCACCTGGCGCAACCTTTCTTTCGATAACATTCGTACCGAAGGCGCTTTTCAGGTAGGGGCTACTGTGCAGGAGGGAAGGGTAAGTCAGGTTCGGGTGAAGAGTTTGGCGGGCGAACCCCTGCGCATTGTGTTGCCCTCCGGACCACGCTACCGACTGAACGGGCAGCTACAGCCCGGTAACCGCATTGAGCGTAACACCAAAGCCGGTGAACAACTGACGTTCGTGGCCGATCCGGGCTGACCCTCCGGCAACCAGTAGATGGGTAATCTAATGTTAGTAAATGACTTTACTTCTCCTTTTTCGTTTTAATATGAAATATAAAATTTTTTTGATTAGTATCCTGTCTGTCAGCTTATTTGGTATAGAATCAGCCAGCGCTCAA
>JAYVAP010000143.1:0-3751 GCA_043750915.1 Spirosoma sp.
AACCTGGAGCCGGGTGTTCATCTCCAGAAAGTAAAAATCTAAGTTATCGTTCACAATAAACTCGACCGTTCCTGCCCCGTAATAACCGCAGGCGCGGGCCACGGCCACGGCGGCCTGGCCCATGGCTTCGCGAATGGCGGGTGTGAGAATGGCCGAGGGTGCTTCTTCGACCACCTTCTGGTGCCGGCGCTGCACCGAGCATTCGCGCTCGAAGAGGTGGATGATGTTGCCGTGCTGATCGCCGAGCACCTGAATTTCGACGTGGCGGGGCGAGTTCACGTACTTCTCGATAAACACCGACCCATCGCCAAAGGCGGATACGGCTTCGCTCACCGCCCGGTCCATCTGCTCGTCAAATTCGGCATTATTCTCCACGATACGCATGCCCTTGCCACCCCCGCCCGCTGAGGCTTTGATGAGCACGGGGTAGCCAATCCGGGCCGACACAATCCGGGCTTCGTTGCGGTCCGTGATAGCCGAAGGCGTGCCGGGCACCATAGGAATGTGGTAGGCGGCAACGGCGGCTTTGGCAGCCAGCTTGTTGCCCATTGTTTCGATGGCTTCGGGCGAGGGGCCAACAAAAATGAGCCCGGCCTCGCGCACCAACCGCGCAAACCCGGCATTCTCGGACAAAAAACCGTAGCCGGGGTGGATGGCATCGACGTGGAGCCGGTGGCAAACGTCAATGATCACATCGGCCCGCAGGTATGACGCTGCCGACGGTGCCGGACCCACGCACACCGCTTCGTCGGCGTAGCGCACGTGCAGGGCATTGCGGTCGGCTTCGGAATAGATGGCCACGGTTTGGATGCCCATTTCGCGGGCCGTGCGCATGATTCGCAGGGCTATCTCGCCCCGGTTGGCAATGAGTAATTTTCTGATGACTGACATGGGCAAACAGAACCGACGGGTAAACCGCTGCGGTCGGTTGGATCGTGAATGACGGCAATTAAGGTGCAGATTACACAAATATGCCGGAAAGGGCGAACGCGGGCGTGATTTTTTGTGGAACAGGCCGCAAAGTTGTCGGACGGAGCGCGGACAGCCGAATTTTTTGCTGTCGATTTGTACCACAGCCCCGTTCGGCGTATTTTTGCACTTACCGCGTAAAAAACAGGGTATTAGCCCGCTAAACATACGTAAAAAGTGGATTTATTTGAGAAACTGCGCCAGAATTTAGGGCCTATCGGCTCCCCCGCACAGGCGTTCAACGGCCATCATTACTTTGCCTTTCCCAAACTTGAAGGAGAGCTGGGGCCGCACATGCGGTTCCGGGGGAAAGAGGTGCTTAACTGGAGCCTGAACAATTACCTGGGCCTGGCCAACCACCCCGACATTAGAAAAGTTGATGCCGAAGCCTCGGCGCAGTGGGGCTTGGCCTACCCGATGGGCGCCCGCATGATGTCGGGCAACAGTGACCTTCACGAGCAGTTTGAGCAGGAACTGGCCCAGTTTGTGGGGAAAGAAGATGCCTTTTTGCTCAACTATGGCTACCAGGGCGTTATGTCGGCCATTGAAGCCGTTGTGGACCACCGCGACGTGATTGTCTATGATGCCGAGTGCCACGCCTGCCTCATCGACGGTATCCGGCTGCACAAGGCCAAAATGGGCGAATACTATAAATTCAACCACAACGACATGGCCAGTCTGGAGAAAAACCTCCAGCGGGCCACCCGCAAAGCCGCCGAAAAAGGAGGCAGCATCCTGGTCATTACCGAAGGCGTTTTTGGGATGTCGGGCAAGGTGGGCAGTCTGGACCAGATTGTGGCCCTGAAAGATACCTACGAATTCCGGCTGCTGGTCGATGATGCGCACGGCTTTGGCACGATGGGCGACACTGGCGCGGGCGTTGGCGAGATGCTGGGTTGCCAGGCGGGTATCGACCTGTATTTTTCCACCTTCGCCAAGTCCATGGCCGCCATTGGTGCCTTCATTGCTGCCGACCACGA
Organism: Spirosoma sp.; assembly: GCA_043750915.1. Lineage (GTDB taxonomy): Bacteria > Bacteroidota > Bacteroidia > Cytophagales > Spirosomataceae > Spirosoma. The sequence goes on from JAYVAP010000143.1 coordinate 1,950, forward strand.
CATTATCATGTACCTTAAATATAACATGCGCTCGCAAACTTATGCCAAGGCCCTGCCGATGCCGTATGTGGTGGGTGGATTGAAACGCTTGGACATGATTCGAAACTCGTCGGAGTTTCGGGATAAACTCTGGGTCAACGTGCGGGCCATGCAGAGCGGCCTGCGCGGGCGGGGCTTCAACATCGGAGAAACCGAGTCGCCGGTAACGCCGGTGCTGTTGCAGAACATCCGGGGCGGCATTCCCGAAGTGGCGGCCGTGATCCGCGATTTGCGCGAAAACCTCGGCATATTCTGCTCCATCGTGGTGTATCCGGTGGTGCCCAAAGAAATTGTGATGCTGCGCATTATTCCAACGGCCGCCCACACCCTGGATGATGTGCAACGGACGCTCGATGCCTTTTCAACGGTAGCCGATAAAATTGAGCGGGGTGTTTACCGGGGAGACGAGACCCAAATTGACGCTCAAACGATCGAAGTATCGGCAGAAGCAGCCGCTGAGTAGGGTTTTTTCAAAAAACTTGCCCTTTTTGGTGAATTTTTTGGCTCATCTATTGCGCTGTATGCCATAATGACTAAATTTCGGTCGAAAAGGGCGTTTTTAGCGCAATTCAGGCATTTTTTCAACCTTTAACCCATACTTATGGCTATGGCACGCTTCGATGAAGTAAAGAATTTGATTATGTCGCTCGAGGGCGATTTTGAGAAGTTCTACGACAAAAAAAACCAGGCCGCCGGTACGCGCGTTCGCAAAGGCATGCAGGAACTGAAGACCATGGCCCAAACCATCCGGTCGGAAGTTCAGGATGCCAAGAACACGGCCGAAAAGGCGTAAGCAACTGGTGGATATTCCCCCCCAAGCCGCCCGGGTTAAACCAAAGTACCCCCGCCAGGCAATCGCGTCGGCGGGGGTACTTTGGTTTAAAGGAAACTGTTTTTCAAACGGATATCTGTTGGGTGGAACGTAAAAGCCGTGCGCGTTTGCCAGCGTTTTGGCACACAGGCCGCACGTCCCAGAGGCCAGGTTTTTGCTCGTTAGGGGAGTTCCGGGCGGCAGGTATTCCCTATCAACGGTTAAATTTGTCAGTAGCATATCGTATCGAAAATGATTGATAAAAAACCTACTGTACTTGACTTGTTCTGTGGAGCCGGAGGAATGTCATTGGGATTTACAAAAGCTGGCTTTGAAGTAGTCTGCTCAGTAGATAATTATCCTGCCGCCGTCAGGACCTACAAGGCCAATCTTGATAATCATATTTTTGACTTTGATTTATCCCATGATCTTGAATTGCCTATTACTGACGTGGTTATAGGTGGTCCTCCTTGTCAAGGCTTTTCATCCGCTGGTATACGCCGTACTGGAGACAAGAGGAATTCATTAGTGAGTAACTACGTAGAGATAATTTTACGTAATAAACCAAAAGTATTTGTTTTTGAGAACGTAGAAGGGTTTTTGACAGCAGAAGGCGGGGAGAGAGTATTTGACCTTTTGGCACCTTTAATTGATGCTGGTTACAATATCCATTTGCGAAAAATAAATGCTGCTGAATATGGAGTACCGCAACACCGAAAAAGAGTTATTGGGATAGGAGGATTAGGCTGGAATCCAGTTTTCCCACTGCCCACACATAGACCTTTTGGGGCTCCGGGTAGTTTTCAGAAGCATAATAATCTGCCACCTTCACCCACCTTACGAGATGCTTTAGAAGGACTTTCCATTCCAGATAGTGAAGCCCCCGGAAAGCCTCAAGGTCATTTTTTTAAGGCTCTGAGTGGTGTAGATTTATCTCGTGCTGTCCTGCTCA
>JAYVAP010000144.1:0-2265 GCA_043750915.1 Spirosoma sp.
ATCAGGTAGCCGCCCCGGTTGGCGTGGGCAATAACCTCGTTCATGATCGGCGAAAACCGGGCTACTGCCCCCGTGCGGAGGTAATCACCGTAGGAAAAGCCACCGGGCAGAATAATAAAATCGCAGCCCTTGAGGTCGTGGTCTTTGTGCCAGAGGGTAACAACTTCCTGATCCATCAGGGTTAGGGCATCTACTGCGTCCTGATCGCAGTTGGAGCCGGGAAAAACGACAACGCCAAATTTCATACTATGGGTCTGGGGGATATTACGCCCGGTTCCGGCGTGTGTCAGTAAACCGTATAAGTATGTTATATCAGTAGAACCCTGGTAGCTTCGCCTGGTAACATGATCCCTAATTGTTTACCAGGTCGCTAAGATAGCTGTTTCATGCTTGATTAGTTGCCCGGACCTAACCTTTTACCGCTACTGCCTGCCCCGCCACCGACGCTTTGCCCCGCTCGAAGGTAAGGTCGATACGGCCGAGGTTGATACCCGCAAAACCCACCTGATTAATCCACACGGGTTGCCCGTCGGCATTATTGACCGTAACGGGCGCGTCGAGGAACGTGTGCGTATGACCGCCAATAATACCGTCGAGGTGCCGCGTTGTGGCGGCCAGCACGTGGTCTGAAACAGTTGGAGCGTCGTATTTGAAGCCGAGGTGCGAGAGGCAAACGACGTAATCGCATTTGTGCTCGTTTCGGAGCCGGGCCGCCGTATCGCTGGCTATTTCGACCGGGTCGAGGTAAACCATCTCGCGGTAGGCATCTTTCGGAATCAGGCCGAGCGGCTGAATGCCAAGTCCGAACACGCCTACCCGAATGCCGTCTTTGGTGAAAATTTTGTGTGGGCTGGTCCGGCCGTCGAGCACCGTATTTTTAAAGTCGTAATTAGCGATCAGCAGGGGAAAGGTGGCCTTACCAAACTGCGTAACCATGTTGTCGATACCCCCGTCGAAATCGTGGTTGCCAATGGTGCCCGCATCGTAGCCCAGCTGATTCATGGCCAGAATTTCGGGTTCGCCTTTGTAGAGATTGAAGTAGGGCGTTCCCTGAAACATGTCGCCCGCATCGAACAGCAGCACATTTTTCTGCTCCTGCCGAATCTGGCGGATCAGCGTTGCCCGGCGGGCTACCCCACCCCGGCCCGCGTTGCGGCTTCCATCCATCGGGAAGGGGTCCAGTCGGCTGTGTACGTCGTTGGTGTGCAGCAGGGTAATGACCGGGTTTTTGGGTTTGCTGGCCAGGGTATTTGGGGCCACCGAGCCAATGACGGCGGCTGTGCCGAGGAATTTGAGAAACTGTCGTCTATTCGAGGCTGATGCGTCCATCGGAAATTGGGGTAAGGGGTTGGCCGGATTTGCCCTGCTGCCGGAAATAGTCGATCAGGGCATCGCGCATGAGGTAATTGAGGGTCTCGCGCCGGGTGGCATTTTTCAGGAAAACGGCATTATCGCCCCCGTCGGCAATATAATCACTCGTAACAATGGTATAGGTTTCAGCAGGCTGTAGCAGACGACCATTATTAAACGTCACTGATCGGGCTTTGCCACCGCCCAGTTTAGCCCGCAGCCCGGCAACCACTAATTTGTTGCTGCTGGCAAAATGGTCCAGAAGTTGCTGGAGCAGCGCACCCGTAACGGTCAGCACCACCAACTGATTGTCGAAGGGCATGACTTCAAAAACGGAGCCGGTCGTAATGTTTCCCTGCGGCAGGTTGTTGCGGATACCGCCGTAGTTCAGGTGCGCACAGTCGATGGGTTTGCCATAGCGCTGGGTGGCCTGTTGCAGCAGTGCATCGGTGAGCAGGTCGTTGAGGGCACCATCGGGCTGGTTTTTCTCGATGCGCCCGGTAGCGTGGGTGAGCACCTCGTTCATGGTTGTATCCAAGCCCTGCCGAAAGGGACTCAGAAAGCGAACCAGGCTGCTGTCGGCCGGAGCCGCCACCGAGTCGACCCCAATGCGGCTGGCCGTGCGGTTGGTGAGGTGGTAGGCAGGATGGCAGGAAACTAAGCCCGTAAAGGCCAGTAGGAGCAACTGTTTTTTCATGTTGCCACAAAGATAACGCAGAGACAACACATCTTACGGCGGTAGAGATGCAAGATGTGTTGTCTCTCTATCTATTAATAAAATATGAACACACTATTTAATTGATAAACTATTTACAACACGCTAAACACACTGGGGTAATAGCCGGGTCGTAGTTTTGCAGGCATTATAACCAACCTCGATATGACATTTTTACCAATAACACTTCATGCACCTAA
>JAYVAP010000145.1:0-4487 GCA_043750915.1 Spirosoma sp.
TAACTTTTCTCCCCGCAGCGCGGTAGCCGCTTTTTTGTGCGGTGGACTTAACCGCCAGATCGAACACCACCTGTTTCCTAAGGTATGCCACATTCATTACCCCGCCATTGCCGCCATTGTTAAGGAAACGGCTCACGAGTTCGATTTGCCGTATCTAGAAAATCCAACCTTCGGCGCGGCCTTAGTATCGCACTTCAAGATTCTCAAAGTGATGGGCCAGCCCGTGCAGGCCGTTACGAAGTTGGTCCGTCAGCCAGTAGGGGAATTGGTGAGCTAGTCCACTTGTTTGGCAATGATGCCCAAACAAGCTAACCGGCTTAACAGGCTGGCCATTATTGAGTAATCCCGTAAACCCCTTACCCTCAACCTGTTTCATGGCTTCCCAGCAAGATTTAGAGTTTACCTATTCCACCATCGATAAAGTATTCCGGCTCAGCGTGGGCGAAACCGGCGATTATAGCGGAGCCATGTACAACGGCGATTTTTCGCTGACTCTGGAAGAGGCCCAGCGACAAAAACACCAGTTCATTGCCGACAGCCTGCGGATTGGCAAAGACACCAAAGTGCTCGACATGGGCTGCGGCTGGGGACCGTTTCTGACTTACATCAAAGGGCGGGGTGCCCGGGCAAGGGGCGTAACGCTGTCGACGGCGCAGGCCGCTGCCTGCGTGCAGAATGGCCTGACGGTAGAAGTGAAAGACTGCCGCCTGATCCGGCCATCAGACTATGGCACCTTCGATGCCGTCTCCTGCATTGGCGGCATGGAACATTTTTGCTCCATCGAGCAGTGGCAGGCGGGTCAGCAGGATGCGGTATACGCTACATTTTTTAGGCACCTGGCCGATTTACTGCCCACTGGCGGCCGGTTTTATATGCAAACAATGGTCTTCAGCAAAAACATGATTGACTATGACCGCATTAGTTTGGATGCCGACAAAGACTCTGATGCCTACGCCTTAGCCCTGATGATTGCCCAGTTTCCGGGTTCCTGGCTTCCCTACGGTTCGGAGCAGGTGATTCGGAATGCGCAGCCCCATTTCAAACTTATCTCCCAGAGCAGTGGTCGGCTGGACTATATCGAAACCATTGCCCAGTGGCGCAAACGATTCCGGGCGTTCAGCCTGAAAAAACACGCCCTCTACGCGTCGTTACTGCCTAAATTACTCACCAACAAGGTGTTTAAGGAGATGATCCCCGTATTTAAAGTCAGCCCAAACCGGGTGTGCTTCGAGCGCGAAACGATGGACCATTTCCGGCTGGTATTCGAGAAAATATAAATCAGAAATACCCACCACGGGGGGGAACTCTCAGGAACCGTTCTGCCCTCGGAAACAAACTTGTTCTACCCGAACGATGGTGCATGAACGAACGATTTAAACGGTGGCTCAAACGCGTGGGCTGGATTGGTTTCCTTTTTTTCCTGATCAAGGGACTCCTGTGGCTGCTGATTCCCTATCTGATTGCCAAGGGAATCCTGTCGGTATGACCCAAACCACGGCAAACCCTTGCCAACGGTCGCGTTAATGACCTAAACGGTGCAACCGCCAATGGTTGTTTGACGGGCCATTGGTGGCCCTTTCGCTCATTTTCTCGTTCTGCATGCAATATATCCCGGCCTTCCTACCGTTTAATCAATAAACGGAGTGGGTTGCTCCGTACCTGTCCGGGGCAGTTTTTCCCCCCTTAATATCAGACTTGACATGACTACGAAATCGTTTTTCGGATGGGTACTTTCGGTGGCTCTTTTGGGCGGAACTTCGGTTATTACCCTGGCCCAGGATCAAAACACAGCGGCCCGGCCCGGCACAGCCACGATAACAATGCCCGCCAGCACCCTAAAACCGGGCGGCTCAACGGGTAAAGACCTAACCATCAGCGCGGCCAAGTCTGCCAATCACACCACCCTATTCCGGGCCCTGCGCGTGTCGGGTCTGACCGATCAGGCCAGCGGCAAAGGGCCATACACGGTGTTTGCCCCCACCAACGAGGCATTCGACAAACTTCCCGCCGGCACACTCGACGAACTGCTGAAGCCGGCTGCCAAAGCCAGATTAGTGAAAATGCTCGCCTATCACGTGGTGAAGGGCAAACTGACCCTGGCCAGCCTACAGGATGGCCAGCAGCTGAAAACCCTGGCGGGGGGTACGCTGACGGTGAACAAAAAGGGCGACACCGTAGCCATTGTCGATGGGGCGGGCAACAGCGCAACCATCGATCAGGCCGATATCGAAGCCACCAACGGCATCGTTCACTCAGTTGATACGGTGCTCATGACCACTGCCGGAAAATAAACTAACGCCGGCCGGGTTGAATAAAAATAGCAAAAAGCCGGATTCTATCCGGCTTTTTCGGTTATAGGGAAAGACCTGGCACCAAACCTGCTTATTAGCTGCGCCACACAAACACACGAGCCTCGACGAATGAACCTGAACAACCGAACTGTATGGATTGGGGTGGCCGTAGCCGCCGGATTGATATTTCTCTTTTTTATTGGCCGTCTGCTCCTGCCAAAGACCCAGCCACCCTCCCCGGCCCGAACCCGCGAGCAGACCAAAAAAGTGATTGAACAGGTACAGCTGACCCGCCATCAGCTGTGCCGCTACGCCGACTCGGTTGGAATCGACACGAGCCGCTACGCCCCGAAAACCACCGATTCAGCCTTTGTGCTGACCACCGAATTCCGGCGGCTGCTCATTGAAACCCGCTACGGCGAAAAGCCTGCGCGACTGGCCTACACCGGGCTGCGGGAAACCATGGACTCGACCTGGACGTACCCCGCCGACCTGGATTTTACGCCTGCCAAACTCCGAAGCATCCCGTCTTTTAGGCCCTACAATCAGCTTATTGGGCATTACAGCCGGTTGCGAAACGGGATTCAGAAAACCCCCGCAGTGGCCGATTCGCTCCGGCTGATCCGGCAAACGCTCAACTTCTACCGCTATGTCAACCGGTTTGGCACCGAAAAATTTGTGGTCGTCAACATCCCGGCGGCAGAACTGACCGTGTTCGACCAGCAGGGAAACCGTTTGCTGACCATGCCCGTTATTGCCGGGCGAGCCGACAAACGAACGCCCCTCATGACCACCGTTATGAACAGGATTGTGACGTATCCCTACTGGAATGTGCCGCGTAAAATTGCCCTGGCCGAAATGTTGCCCCGGATGCAGCGCGACCTGTCCTATATTTATAACCAGAACCTCCAGATTCTGGACAACAGAGACCGGGAAGTAGACCCCGAGGAAATTGACTGGGACGGTTTGTCGACAACCAATTTTCCGTATCGCGTTCGGCAGGCATCGGGTTGCCAGAACGCGCTGGGGCTGATTAAGTTTGAGTTGAAAAACCCACTGGCCATTTATCTGCACGATACCAACAGCCGCGACCTGTTTAAACGCACCACCGACCGCTGGCGTAGTCATGGCTGCATTCGGCTGCAAAAACCGGTCGAATTGGCCAACCTCGTGCTGGGCAGGACCGCCTTCAATGCCGAATTTATGAACCGCTGCCTTGTCGATCAAACACCAAAACCACTGTCTATTCCCAAACCCGTTCCGGTATTTATCACTTACAACAGAGCCGATGTAGACTCCACGGGCAAACTGCGGTTTTACGCGGATATCTATCGGTTCGATAAGCACTGACAATCAAACCATTTCTGGCCTGGACGAAACAATCTGCCAATCCAGAATCACATATTTATGAGTCATTTATCAGATTAACCTTGATTTTTTGAATTTTACCGTTATTTTTACGACCAAAACACGATTGCCTGCTGACACCGTGAAAAAAGTCATTACCATTGGTCTTTTTGTTCTGCTGCTGTGCCACATGCTGGCCCACGTCATTGCGGGCCTCGGCGCGTGGTGGCAGCAGGAACATGACCTCTCGGAGCGGCTACTGGTATATCGGTCGGTGGATAGTATTGTGGAGTTTCAGATTCCACTGGCCAACAAAACAGACGGTAGCCGGATTGCGCGCACCACCGAATCGGGTTTTGGCTACCGGGGTCGTTATTACAATGTCGTCAGTTTAGAGGTTCGGAGCGATACTGTGTATATTGCCGGGCTGGAGTCGGGCCTACGTTCGTTCTGGCAGAGCGACCTGCTTTCCTTTCTGAACGATCATCTCGCGGCTTCCCCATCCGCCGATGCGGGCCGAAAAGCAAGCCAGCTGCTGAAGTTGTTGCTGAAAGAGTACTCGTCTAACCCGGCTGCACTGCTCCCCGCTCCGCTCAGTAGTCATTGCCCAATGGTTCGGATTGCCAATGCAACCATGGGTTTTTCTACCCGTGCGGTGCCCATTCAGTCGCCCCCGCCCCAGTCTCTCTCCTGACACCACGTGCTGTTTCTGGCTGTGATGTCCTATTGTAGGGGGTAACCCATTGTTCTCCCTCCCCAACGGCCTTACCCTGTCGGGCTGTTTTCCTTTATTTTTCTTTTTTTCAATCGGTCCGGTGGCGTTTTCTCCCGGCCGGTATTGCCTGCGCC
>JAYVAP010000146.1:0-3040 GCA_043750915.1 Spirosoma sp.
GTGGCTCAGGAGATGTTGCCGACAACCCCGCCACCCGCCCTGATCCGGTTGCGCTGGTTAGTGGTAAGGTTGTGGACCAAATGACGGGAAAGCCCGTGGAAGCCCGGATCATTTACCAGACCCTGCCCGACGGAGCCGAAGCGGGTGAGGCTACCTCCGACCCAATCACGGGCGAGTATAAAATTGTGCTGCCCTACGGTCATAAATACACGATGCGGGCCGTTGCCAAAGATTTCATTGCCGAAGGCGATAACATAGACCTGACCCAACCCAAAGGTTTTCAGCAGATTACGGGAAAAGAGTTGCGGTTGGTAGCCATTGAGGTGGGCCGGACGGTGCGGCTGAACAACATTTTCTTCGACACGGGCAAAGCCGAACTCCGCCCCGAATCCCGCCCCGAACTCGACCGCTTGGTGGCAACCCTCAACGAATCGCCGAGGATGGTGATTGAGGTGCGCGGCCACACCGACAACACCGGCTCGAACGAAATCAACGTCAAACTTTCGCAGGATCGGGCGGATGCCGTGCGCGAATATTTTATTAGCAAGGGTATTGAGCCGGACCGGGTGGCCAGCAAAGGATTTGGCGAAACCAAGCCAATGGCTACCAACGATACCGACGAGGGACGCCAGCAGAACCGGCGCGTCGAATTTTTAATTGTGAAGAAATAAAGACCCTGTTCACATTTCAAATCAGAGTTTAAAAACGCAGGAAACATTATTTCTTCCCATTTCTGGTTTTTTTATCAACCCAGACAACGTACTTTCAAGTCAAAAAAAGCGGATAATCATGAAACACCTCCTTCTTATGTTCACGTTTGTGGTGCTTTCGGTTGCGGCCGTGGCCCAAAGCCAGCCTGCTCCAGCGGTTGATGCCAAACTCGATTCATTGGCAAAACTGTCGCAGCGGTTTATCAATAGCAATCAATCTGATTCACTCTACGCGCTGATGGGCGATATGTTCAAACAGCAAGTTTCGATGGATAAAATGAAAGAGGTTATGAGCCAGATTACCGGGCAGCTGGGTAAGTGGACTGCCCTTGAGTCACGGGGTGTAAAAGAGGGCATTGCCCGCTACAAAGCAACCTTTGCCCTGTCTCCGCTCGATTTCTACATCAGCCAGGATAAGCAGGGGAAAGTTGAAACATTCCTGTTCAAACCACTGGAATGACGGCATGCGCTCTTTCCTTTAAGCCGCTTTTGCCTGAATTAAGGTAGACACGTTGTAAGTTTGCCCTTCATTTACGCAATAACCAGTATGCAACTAAACGCCGGGTGCGAACTGCTGTTCGATGCTCAGGAACCCACTCCGCTGATTCTGATGCTGCGACCGCGTTCCGGGGCGGGGCAGTGGATCATTCGCGAAGAATACCATATCACACCCGCCGTTAACGTAACCGAGTTTACGGATATGTACGGCAATCTGTGCCAGCGGGTGGTAGCACCAAAAGGACCCTTTTCAATTCATTTTTCGGCTACCGTTCAAACCGCCGACTTTATTGACGTGGCTCCCGGTGCGCCCTATACGCCTGTTGAAGACCTGCCCGACGATGTGCTGCACTACACCCTGCCCAGCCGCTACTGCCAGTCGGATATGCTGGGCGAACTGGCCGGCCAGATCACGCAGGACGTTGAACCGGGCTATGACCAGGCCGAAGCCATCCGCCGGTGGATTCACGAAAACATCCGCTATGAATACGGTACCAGCGATGCCAGTACCTCGGCACTGGATACGGCCAGCAAGCGCGTAGGCGTTTGCCGGGATTTTACGCATCTGGGTATTTCACTCTGCCGGGCGTTGACCATTCCGGCCCGAATGGTTGTTGGGTATCTGCACCAACTCAATCCAATGGACCTACACGCCTGGTTTGAGGGGTACGTGGATGGTCGCTGGTTTACTTTCGATGCTACCCAGAAAGAGCCACGCGGCAATCGGATTACCGTGGCTTACGGCCGGGATGCCGCCGATGTGGCCTTCACCACCCAGTTTGGACCAATGATGCTCCGGGAAATGAAGGTTTGGGTCGATGCGGTTCGGCCTAATGAGCCGGTTACCTGAAACGAAAAAAAAATCAGCAGCACTGCAACCCCGGCGACCCCGGCCGGGTCTATTGCACAAACACAACCCGGATGAATAAACTACCGCTCCTGTTCGCGCTTCTGACAGCGGCCACGGCCTGCCAGCAGGAACGGGCCATTCAGCCAAACACGCCTACGCTGGCGGGTGAAATGGCCGGAATGTACCATACCAACGTATACCTCGATCCTGCCTGTGTGACATTGCCTGCCAGTCAGCTGCCATATGCTGAAGTGCAGGCCGAGACGGACAGCACGGTTACGCTGATCTACACAAAATTTTACCCCGCCAAAATTACCCAGCGAATTTCAAACGTAGGGCTAATTCGTCAGGCCGATGCGATTCAGCTGCGGCTAGCCGATTCGAGCATCGGTACCCTACAAACCGATCGCCTTTTTATGAACAATGGCATGGAAAAGCAGGGGAAACTGCTGCGGGTTTCGGTTAGGACTGCTCCGCAACAGTCGGTGTATTTTGCCGGTTTCAAGTAGCGTCGCCGGGTCGCATTTGTCGAGAGCCAACAAAAAAGCGCCATACCGTTGGGTATCGCGCTTTTTCGCTGATGTTAGTTCAACTACCGAACGGCAAACTCACCGGCCCCAATGCGGAAACCTTCCGAGTAGAGTTCAACCGTGTATTTGCCTGGTTTGTAGGGCATGCCCCGCGTATAGAGCAGCTCCACGTTCTGGCCGTTGCTGGTGTAGTTAACGGTTTGTTTGGTGGTATAAATGGTTTCGTTGCCATCGACACTGAACGTACCCGAACCGTTGGCCATATCCGACACAATGGCTCCCTGCGGATCGAGCACCCGAACAAACACGTCTTTGGGCTCCTCGCGGGTCAGCGGATTGTCCAGCAGCGTATACACCAATTTGATTTTGTCGATCCGCTTGGCCTTGTAAGCATCGTCTTCCCGCACTTTACCTTTAGCGTTGACCGCAAAAATTTTCACATTCTGCGCTTT
>JAYVAP010000147.1:0-7864 GCA_043750915.1 Spirosoma sp.
CGTCCAAAGGATTTTTGGGCACTGAAATAAGCTTGCAAGGGTACCAGTTCGGATCCGATCCGGCGGTGCTACTGGGCAACGGCGAAACGGCGGTGGCGGCCCCCATCACCGCCAAAGACGAAAACTCAATCCGGGCCGTGGTGCCCGTTGTGCCGCCCGGCCCCACGCTTGTTCGGGTGCGCACCGATCAGGGTACCTCCGATCCGCTGCCCTTTGTGGTGCAGCAACCGCCCCCCGGCCTCACCGGCATTGCGCCCGGCAACGGCCTGCCCGGAACGGTGGTGGTGCTCACGGGCAATTACCTGAACCAGCTTCGGGCGGTTCGTTTTGGCGATGCCGTGGCGGTTGTGCGCGACAGTACCGTTGAGCAACTCACTGTGGTAGTGCCTGCTAACCTGCCGCGCGGCCCGCTGGTTGTTGTGGTCGAAACTGTGGGTGGCAGCCTGTCGGGCAATTTCATTGTGGCCGGTACGCCCCAGATCAGCCGGGTCTCGCCCAAAGTGACGCGCCCCGGTGCCGCGTTCGTCATCCAGGGCAGTAACCTCACCGACGGCATCGTACGCATCAACGACCAGCAAATGGAGCGCAGCCTGACAACGGTGAGCGATACGGAAATTAAAACCATTATTCCACCCTTTGCCAAATCGGGCCGCATTACGGTTACGGTTTTCGAGAAACTCGTGGCTACTAGTGCCGATACGGTCCAGATTATCCAGCCACCCTTTGTTACCAACATTGGTGCGCAGGAAGGCATTGCGGGCGATAAACTCTTGCTGCCGGGCAATAATCTTGGCGATGTAACGGCGGTTTCGTTCAACAACACGCCCGCACAGTTCCGGATCGTGAATGCCAACCTGATCGAAGCCACTGTGCCACCACTGCCCGTGTCGGGGCCAACCCGCATTTCAGTCAGCAGCGTGGGCGGCAACCAAACCGCCGGGGAATCGTTCTTTTTCTTCCAGCTGCCCGGTGCCATCACCATCAGCCCGCTGCGCCAGCTGCGCAACCAGGCCATTACCATTACGGGCCAGAACCTCCACCGCATTACCGACGTGCGCATCAATGGCCAGTCGGTTCCCATTTCGGACCGGGTTGAGGGATCGCAGTTGTTTGTGGATATAGCGACCAACGGCACCAGCGGGCCCGTCACCGTTGTTAACCGGGCCGGTTCGGTGGTGTCGGCCCGCCCGGTAGTGGTGGTGCAAAAGCCCCTCGTGACAGATATTATCCCGGCCAAAGCCCGGCCCGGCGACCGGGTGGTGCTGCGGGGCGACTTCCTGGTGGATGCCCAGATTTTTTTCAGCCGCACGACCACGCCCGCCCCTGATGGTGGAAAAAATGAAGACACCGAGCGGTGGGTGCTCCTGCCCGCCAACGCCCAAACCGGGCCGCTGCGGATTGTCAATATAGCAGGCGAAACAACTACGTCCGGCTCGTTCACGGTACTTCGGCTGGTATCGAACCTTGATTTCTCCCCAAAAACAGCCAAAGCGGGTGATGTAATCGTGCTGACGGGCCAGAACCTGACCAGCACGCAGGCGGTGCGGTTTACCAATGGCAGCTCATCAGCCGCCAAATTCCTCATCGACCCAAGTGGGCAGTTTGTCGTTACGGTTCCCGCCGATGCAGCTACCGGCCAGATTTGCCTGACCAACGAAGCCGGCACCGCCTGCACCTCCGCAAATTTAGTGATCGGCAAGTGAGCGGACCGTCTTTTGCGTACGCAGATGATGGGTGGGTTAGCTTTCTGCCGACTTATAAGAAAAACAGATAGCGGTCATGGATTAGATGGCTATCTCTTTTAACTGCCTCACCAGCACCTCGTTGATGCGGATATAACTCTCGTGGGTCCAACCCGCAATGTGTGGAGTCAGCACCACGCGGTCCGACTGGCGCAGGTAGTCGAAAGCGGCTTGCTGGTTGGGGGTCAGCGTGGCCAGTTTCTCGTTCTCCAGCACGTCTAAACAGGCCCCGCGCACCTTGCCCGACTCCAGCCCGCGTACCACCGCCGACAGCGACGTGATTTCGCCACGGGCCACGTTGATCAGATAAAACGGTTTGGCAAATCGGTCGATGAGCGCGTCATCCACCAGCATCCGCGTGTCGTCGGTCAGGGGAATGTGTAGGCTCAGCACGTCGGCCTCGGCCATGATCTGCTCCATCGTGGCTTCCTGCGCAAACGGATGGCCATAATTGGTCAGAAATTTGTCGTAAGCCAGCACCCGGCAGCCAAAGCCACTGAGTCGTCGGGCGGTGGCGCAACCATTATTACCATACCCAACAATACCCACCGTGAGGCTGCCCAGTTCGTAGCCCCGGTTGCCTTCGCGGTCCCAGATGCCCTGGCGCACCTGGCGGTCGGCCCGCAGGAGGCTGGTTAGCAGGGCCAGCAACATGCCCACGGCCTGCTCGGCCACGGCATCGCGGTTGCCCTCGCCCGCATGAAACACCCGAATACCTAACCGCGCCGTTGTGTCGAGGTCAATCAGGTCCAGACCGGCACCGGCCCGTCCAATAAAACGCAGGTTTGGGGCACGACTCAGGAGCTCGGCATCGACGGTTGTTTTACTGCGGATAATTAAACCGGCAAACGGTTCGAGTTGCTCCATCAGCTCAGCCCGGCTTATCCGGGGCTGATACTGGCAGGTGAAACCGGCTTCGGTGAGCAGGTTGAAAAGCGACGGGTGCATCTCGTCGGCAATGAGAATGGCGGGCAGGGTCTGGGACATCCGGGGTGTTTTCGTAACTTGCGGGCGGTGCAGCAACTTAGCCAGCAGTGAGCCGTTAACAGAACGCGTTACCGGCTGCTGGTTGTTCACTGCGGATGACTTGCGGCTCTTTGAAGCAGCGAAACTAACAAAAGTACATGGAACAACGTCAACCCGACGAACCGAACGAATCGCGTACCGACCCGTCACCGAAGCAACCGTCTGATAATCAGAACACCAGTGCCCGGCGGGATGCCGCTTCACCATCGCCGAATCAACGACCGAACCGCCAGCAAAACGGACGTCCCAACCGTGGCGAAGGACCGCGTGGCGACGGACCGCGTGGCGACGGACCGCGTGGCGAAGGACAACCTGCTGACGGGCCGCGCAACGGCGGAGCAGCGTCGACCGAGGAAAAGCCAGCGGGCAAACAGCGGGACCGGGGCCAGCGGGATGCCCAGCGCAACAACCGACAGGAGAATCGGCCTAACGGTCGCGATCCGGAAAGACGGAGCCGCGACGACCGGTCTCAGTCCGGGATGCCGGGGATGCGGGCAGATGACCTCAACGAAAGAGAAGATGACCTCAACCCGCGCAACCCCGCTGGCGAAGCAACCGAATTTCAGGGGCGCGACGACCGATTGGTAATTGGCATTTCGCTCGGCGACTACAACGGCATTGGGCCGGAAGTGATCCTGAAGGCACTGCAAAACAACCGCTTACAAAAAATTTGCACACCCGTCATCTACGGGTCGATGCGCATCCTGAACCGCTATCGGAACCTGCTCGACTTCAAAGACTGGACCCTCAATGGTATCCAAAGCATCGGGCAGATCAGCCATAAACTGACCAACGTGATCACGTGCTGGCCCGACCAGACGCAGGAAATTCAGCCGGGCCAGGTAACGCCCGAAGCCGGTCAGGCTGCGCTGGCCTGTTTGCAGCGGGCCGTCGACGATCTGAAAGGCGGCCACATAGATGCCCTCGTAACGGCACCCATCAACAAGTATAACATCCAGTCGGACGCGTTTCAGTTTCCGGGCCATACGGAATATCTGGCGCAGCAGTTCAACGTGCCTGACAACCTCATGTTCATGGTCAGCGATATCATGCGCGTTGGCGTTGTCACGGGCCACGTGCCCCTGGGTCGCGTTCGCCAAAACATCACCCGCGAGCGCATCGCCCAGAAACTAAACCTGATGATGCAGTCGCTGAAACAGGATTTCGGCATTGAGAAACCCAAAATTGCCGTGCTGGGCCTCAATCCGCACGCGGGCGAAGAAGGGCTGCTGGGCAACGAGGAGCAGGAAATTATCAAGCCGCTCCTCACCGATTTGCGCAACAAAGGCCAGTTGGTATTTGGCCCCTACCCCGCCGACGGTTTCTTTGGCACCCGCAACTACAAAAACTTCGATGCCGTGCTGGCCATGTACCACGATCAGGGACTGATTCCCTTCAAAGCCATCGCCTTCGATGAAGGCGTGAATTTCACGGCCGGCATGCCCGTTGTGCGCACCTCGCCCGACCACGGAACCGCTTATGACATTGCGGGCAAAAACCTCGCCGACGAAACCTCCATGCTTCAGGCCATCTACACCGCCATCGACGTGGCCCGCCAGCGCAAAGAGTTTGCCGAACTACAGGCGGGTGCCCTCAAAAAGCAAGCCGGCAACCGCTAACAATGGGTGGTGGCCACGCGGCCAAACACCAAAAACGACAATCAATAACACGCAGGACTATGCTTAAATCAATGACCGGCTTCGGCAACGCAACGGTAGAAGCGGGTGGTTTGGCCGTAACAGCCGAGATTAAAACCCTGAATTCCAAGTTTTTAGATATTTACTGCCGAATGCCCCGGCAGTTTTCCGATAAAGAAATCGACCTCCGCGCCCTGCTTACCCAGCAACTGGAGCGCGGCAAAGTGGAACTCTCGCTCAACCTCGCCCGCACCACCGGTGTGCGGCCCGGCACCACCATTAACCGCCCGCTGGTAGCCGCCTACGTCGATGACCTCCGGGAAACGGCCAACAGTATGCTGATGACGTTTTCGGACAGCGATGTGCTGCAACTGGCCCTGCAACAGCCCAACGCCTACCTCACCGAGTCGCCCGACTCCTCAGCCGACGCATCGGACTGGGCAACGGTGCAGGCGGCCGTGGCCGAAGCCCTCCGCCGATGCGATGGGTTCCGGCGGCAGGACGGGGCGGTGCTGGAAAGCAAATTTCAGGAATATATCCAGCTCATCACCGACCGGCTCGCCGACATTGAGGAGCAGGATGTCCGGCGAATTCCGGCCGTGCGCGACCGGATGCGCCAGGCGGTGCGGGAACTGGCAGAGAGCGAAACCTTCGACCAAAATCGCTTTGAGCAGGAGCTGATGTATTACGTGGAGAAGTTCGATATCTCCGAAGAAAAAGTACGCCTGAAAAGCCACCTCAATTATTTTCTGGAGGTGCTGGCCACCGAGGAAGCCAACGGCAAAAAGCTGAATTTCATTTCGCAGGAAATGGGCCGCGAAATCAACACCATCGGCTCCAAAGCCAACGATGCCCTTATTCAGCGGTTTGTGGTGCAAATGAAAGACGAGCTGGAGAAAATTAAGGAACAAACGATGAATGTGATTTAGTTACGATGCAAAAACTCCCCCTCCACTTCTACGAGTCCCACGATACGCTGACGCTGGCGCAACGCCTGCTGGGTTGTGAGCTGGTTCATGAATCGCGGGAGGGCACAACGGCGGGAATTATCGTGGAAACAGAGGGCTACCTGACCGACGACCCGGCCTGCCACGCCTACCGGCGGGCCACCAACCGCAACGCGGCCATGTTTGGCCCCGCCGGCACGCTCTACGTCTACCAGATTTATAACCACTACCATTGCATCAATATCGTGTCGGGACCGGCAGGCGTGGGCGAAGCCGTGCTGATTCGCGCCCTCGAACCTACGCAGGGCATTGAGTTGATGGCCCACCGGCGCAACGAAGCCTTCAGAACCGGCTTTGAACGCTACCGTAACAATACCATTGATCCCCAAACGCCCATTGGCCTGAAGAACCTTGCCAACGGCCCCGCCAAATTAGTGATCGCGCTGGGCATTGGCCGGGCAGAGCACAATTTCGCGTCGCTGATAACGGGCGACATTTCCGTTTGCGGCCCGGTTTGGCCAGACGTTGAGCAGGTGACCACCACGCGCATCGGCATCAAATTCGGTGCCGACTTACCCTATCGGTATTACGTGAAGGGCAATCGGTTTGTGAGCAAAAAATAGGCTTGTTTCCTCTTGATTGTCAGTAATATACCGCAATTTATGCCCAGTAAAATTAACTTGAACGCCCAACATTGTGTTTGGTGCATGACTGGCGAGATGTTGGAGCAATGGGTATTTTATCGCTATTATGATTTATTTCGGGGAGGATAAACATCGCTTAGCTGTAGTGCCCACCACCGTCCAGGCGGGTCGATTACTGGGTTTTCAATAACCGGCAGGATCCCGATTCAGCATCCTGTTTTTAGGTCTGCCCAGGGCTTTTTTCCGGGCACTTTTGGCCCCAATTTTCTGTTCTGTCCATATACCAAAAATCTGACAACTGCCCAACTGGTTCCTCGGAAAAATCCGCTACCAACAGCCCATCGACGATGCCACCGTCGGGACGCGCAACGAAGAGTTTATCAAGCAGAAAACCGTCACCGAAGCCTATTTGGTCGATGCCGTGTCCTACACCGATGCCGAAGCAAGGCTATACCAGGAGATTGCTGCCAACACCGCAACGGCGGACCGACCTGACTTTGAGATCACCGACATCTCGCGTATGAAACTCGCCGACGTATTTTTCAACGAAGATGGTGGTGAGGTGTGGTATAAAGTGAAGGCCGTGTTCATTACCGAAGACGAAAAAACCGGCAAGCAAAAGAAAACGCCGAGTCTGATGCTGGTGAACGCTGAAACGCCCAAACAAGCCTACGAACGCGTTGAAACAAGCCTGAAAACTGCCCTCGATCCCTACGAGATTACCGACGTGAACACGACGAAGATTCTCGATATTTTTCCTTTCAACGAAGAGGGCCACCGGGTGGAGGAGCAGCGTAACCTGCGCCCGCTCAGCGAAGTAGCCGAACACGAGCCGGAAACCGTATAGACCCGTTGATGTTGGGCATCCGATGGCTTCGTCAATGCCGTCGGATGCCCAAAATCAGGGGTGATTTGTGCAAAGTTTTCTGATTTAGGGGGGCAATGCTTGCGTGGCATTTTTTCAATGTAGATATTTGACCCACCATGAAACGCACGCTGTTCCAAATAGTCAACCTCCTGATGGTCTGCGTCGTGCTGCTGAGCAGTACGGGCTTTGGCCTGGTTGAACATTCGTGCCAGATGCGGGGTAAGAAAAAGACGATGGTGATGGCGTTTAGCCAACCACAGCCCCCCCTGGGATGCGCAGCAAACGGGCAGCCCATGCCCCCAAAGAAAACAGCGGTTCAGAAAACCCAGTGCTGTCAGGACCAAAGCAGCTACGCGAACGTAGACCCCCAATCATCGCTCAGTCAGTTCATTGCTAAATTCTTTAAGGTCGTTACCGAAGCGGTGCTGGCCGGTGTTGCCGCCGTTGTAGCCTGCCTTGTTGAGTGGATTTTCGACCGCGAGTCGTCCTCTCTTCAGCTTGTCGGTTTGGTTCCCGCCCCATCCGGGCGCGACATTCTGACCTTCGTTTGCACGCTTCTCCTTTGATTGGTTGATTGATTTCAGGTCAACCCGTGTCGTGCTGACACGGGTCTTTCGTGTTTTCCATCAATCAACAAAATCATGCGTTTTCTTCTTATCCGGCTGGCTATGCTGGCCCCTATCTCCTGTTTTTTCGGCCCGGTCCTGGCCCAGTCTGATTCCGTTTCCCGCCTTCAGCCACCGTCGGTCGACACGGTTGTTTCGAGTCCCGTTCCGGTTCGGGGCCGCGTTGGCGAAAGCGTCAACGGCAAACGCATTCCCCTCGTTGGGGCTTCGGTGCGGTGGTCCGGGACCGGGTCGGGCACCGTTACCGACTCGGCGGGCCGCTTTCAACTCATGGCCCATCCAACGAGTAAAAAACTAATAATCCGTTATATAACCTACCAGTCAGACACCCTCATGGTGATGAATCCAGCCGCTGGATCGCCAGCCGCTGGCGA
>JAYVAP010000148.1:0-7143 GCA_043750915.1 Spirosoma sp.
AGCCAAGTTGGCTGGCTGTTTGCCAGATTGTATTGACCACACTGGGGGCCAATTGCTGCGAGAAACCTTCTTTGGCAAACGTAGCCCCTTTGGCACCCACCATGTCTAACAAAGCACCATAATAGGCCGTGTAGCCGGGTTTGTGCGGATTTTTCGACCAGTAGCGCGATCCTAAACAGAAGCCAATAAAGTCGATGGGCTGACCTCCCAGCACCAATCCGTCTTTTGTGTCGCCCCCGGCTTTCTCGCCGTTGCCCCAATCTTCGGCATCGAAGAAAACCAGATCGACACCCACCGATGGCTTTTTCTGCGCCTGCTGAATGGTTCGGGCCAGTTCGAGCAGCACGCCCACACCACTGGCACCGTCATTAGCGGCTATAACGGGTTTTTTCTGGTCGGCTTTGTCCGGGTCATTATCGGCTAACGGGCGCGAATCCCAGTGCGAAGCCAGCAGAATACGTTTGGCGGCCTGCGGGTTTATACTGCCAATAATGTTACGCGCTTTCAGCTGCCTGCCATCCCAGGTGGTTGCCACAAACGGTTGTTCTGTCACGGTGCAACCAAATTGCCTAAGTTTTGCGGCCAGGTAGTTGCCCGTCAGCACGTGGGCGGACGTGTTGGGTACGCGTGGCCCAAATTTGACCTGCCGGTCTACGTAGGCATAGGCCGAGTCGGCATTAAACGCCGGTGCCGGTGCCAGGGCGGGCTGGTCGGTGGCTTGGGTCGCATCGGCCTGACGCGGTTTTTCTTTACAGGCAGTTGCCGTCAGCGTAACGGCAAGGAGGCAATAGAATAGCTTAATCATAATATGGTTACTCTTCGTAGGCCCAGTCAATCTGGTGCTTCATGTCTTTGATTACCAGCCCCTGCGCGTTAAAATAGGCGCGAATCTGGTCAACTTTTTCGTACTGCCGCTGCTCTTTGTATTCTCGGTACAGGGTCAACATGCCTTCCAGCACGGGCTGATTATCGGAGCCTTCTTCCAGTAATCCCAGCACATCCTGCATAAAGGTGACGAACGAACTTTTCAGCAATGTAAATACTGATTCGCCCAATGCGCTGCTTTGTAACTGATTCAGGTAGAGCATGTTCACGTATTTCAGGAGCGTGAACAGTTGAGCAACGCCAACGGCCGTGTTGAGGTCGTCGTTCATGGCTTCGTAAAACTGCTGAACAGCCCGGCGAACGTCCTCCTGTTTTTTCTCGTCGGTGGGCGCGTTTTCGTCGGCATCATATGTCATCCGTTTAATCACCCGCAGGCCGTTGGCTAAACGCCGGTAGCCTTTCTGAGCGGCTTTCAGCGCATCGTTCGAGAAGTCGAGCGTACTGCGGTAGTGCGACTGAAGCATGAAAAACCGCACTGTCATGGGGCTAAAGGCCTGTTCGAGCAAATAATGGTTACCGGCAAACAACTCCGACGGCAGAAACGAGTTGCCCAGCGATTTGCTCATTTTTTGCCCGTTCACGGTGAGCATGTTAGAGTGCATCCAGTAGCGGGCGGGATCCGAACCGTTAAGACCATCGCCCTGGGCAATTTCGCATTCATGGTGCGGAAATTTCAGGTCCATACCACCCCCGTGAATGTCGAACTGAGAACCCAAGTACTTGGTACTCATGCAGGTACACTCTAAATGCCAGCCAGGGAAGCCCGCACTCCAGGGCGAGTTCCACCGCATGAGGTGTTCGGGAGCGGCCCGTTTCCAGATGGCAAAATCGAGCGGACTGCGTTTTTCCGACTGCCCGTCGAGGTCGCGGGTTTCGTTGAGCAGATCGTCCAGAATACGACCCGAGAGTTTGCCGTAGTGACCGCCCCGTTTGTTGTAGGTGTCAATGTCGAAATAAACCGAGCCGTTGGCTTCGTAGGCTAAGCCTTTGTCGAGTAGGGCCTGCACGGCTTCGATCTGCTCCACCATGTGGCCGGTGGCGGTGGGTTCGATACTGGGTGCGATGGCGTTGAACTGCGCCATAACGGTATGAAAATCGTTGGTAAACCGCTGCACGATCTCCATCGGCTCCACCTGCTCCAGCTTGGCCATCCGCCCAATTTTATCCTCACCCTCGTCGCCGTCGCCAACCAGGTGTCCTACGTCGGTCAGGTTGCGAACATAGCGAACTTTGTAGCCAATAAAGGTCAGGTACCGGTAGAGCGTGTCGAACGTCAGAAAGGTACGGACATTGCCGAGGTGAACGTAATTGTAAACCGTTGGCCCGCATACGTACATGCCCACGAAGGGCGGGCTGATGGCGTTGAACAATTCCTTTTTGCGGGAAAGCGTGTTATATAGCTTGAGTGGCTGCGTCATTGGTATGGTGGATTTGCCCTTTCGAGACCCGTAACCGACCGAAAGGACAAATCCTGATTTCAGAAGGGGCGAAACTACGCAATATTGCCTGAAATCGGGTGATATTGTCCGTAACAATCTGCCAACCGACCAACCCTGACCACCTGCAACCATTTGACCGCCGTATTTAGGCCCGCCCGGTCAGTTTTGTCAGTTTCAGTAGTTTCTCGGCTACGGCAGCGGTCAGTTGCCCCGGTTCCAGGCGCCATTGCCAGCTGAGACCTCCCTGCCCCGGCGTGTTCATGCGGTGTGCTTCGTTGAGGTTTAGCACATCCTGAATGGGCAAAATAGCCAGCCGGGCCACCGATTGCAGGGTAAGCCGGCAAATCTGGTCCACCACGTTTTCCTCCGTGATGGGGAAACCGAAATAATCGTTCAACCGCTGGCGATGCACCGCATCAGATTCCCGAAACCAGCCCAGCGTCGTGTTATTGTCGTGCGTACCCGAGTAAACGACGGCATTTTCGACGTGGTTATGCACCGAGTAGGTGGAGGTGGGCAGGTCATAGCCGAAACCGAATTGTACGACCCGCATCCCCGGAATGCCGTAGTGCCGTAGGTGCGGCTGAATATCGGCGGCTTTGGCACCCAGGTCCTCAGCCACAATTGGCAACTGAACAAACTGCCGGTACATGGCCTGCATGAACGGCTCAATGGGTGCTTTTATCCACTCGCCAACTTTAGCCGTTGGCTCATGGGCCGGAATTTCCCAGTATTCGGCGAAGCCCAGAAAATGGTCGAGCCGTGTCAGGCTATAAAGCGATATCTGGTGGCGCAGTCGGCGTGACCACCACGCGAAGCCCGTGCGCTCGTGCTCGGCCCAGTCATAAATGGGATTGCCCCAGCGTTGTCCATATTCGCTGAAATAATCCGGGGGCGCACCGGCCACAAACAGCGGCTGAAAATTGGCATCGAGCTTAAACAGGGTTGGATTGGCCCACACGTCGGCACTGTTGAGCTGGACGTAGATGGGGATATCACCCATGATGTGGATTTTTTTTGCGTAGCAATAGCGGGTGAGCTGGTTCCACTGCTGGCTGAAAAAATACTGTAACACCTTGATAACCTCGATCTGGTGGCGGAGCCGTTCGGTTTGGCGGGCGAGCGCATGGGGATCGCGCCGGGTCAGTTCGTCGGGCCAGCGCAGCCAAAAGGGTTCACCCGTTTCTGCCTGCAACGCCACAAATAGGGCATAGTCGTCGAGCCAGTCGGCCTGGTCGGCACAAAACCGCGCGTATTCGCTGCGCCCGGTTGCCGGGGCATCCCGCAAAAACGTTTCGGCGGCTTGGCGCAACAGTGGCTGTTTTTTTATCCAGGCATCGGCCAGCGTTGGGCGGGTATGCTGCGGGTCCATAGCAGACCCATCGCCCGCCCACAGGCTGGCCAAGCTGCCGGAGTCGAGCAATCCATCATCCGCCAGTTTCTCTACGCTGATCATCAGAATATTGCCGGCAAATGCCGACGGGCTGCTGTAGGGCGAAAAACCGGCACCGGGATCAGCGGGCGTAAGGGGCAAAATCTGCCAGTAGGTTTGGCCGGCCGATTCCAGGAAATCAGCAAAGCGGTAGGCTTCGGGGCCTAAGTCGCCAACGCCGTGGGCCGACGGCAGGGAAGTGATGTGGAGCAGTAATCCGCTCAGGCGTTGTTGAAGCATTCGTTGCGTAGTAGGGTGGAAGGAAGTGCTGCCTTGCTGCCAGCAGATGTGATTCCTTGTTTTTGTACAAATCCGCTCCGGCCCGGTTTTGTTTAGTCTACGGCCTAAAAACCTTAGGGCCATAGCACTTTGATGGGTGCAGGGCCTAAAAATGAGGGGCTGGCATCTTGCCCTTACGCGGTTTTTCCCCTACTTTTGCAGTCCCAAACAATGGGCAATAGTTTAATAAGCGCAAATCACAAACAAATGATTACGGCAACGGCAGTCAATACGGGTAAGATTACGCAAATAATCGGGCCGGTCGTAGACGTGAGTTTCGAGGGCGAAGGCTCCCGGATTCCCGCCATCTTAGACGCACTCAAAGTAACCAAAGCCAATGGCCAGCAGGTGATCCTGGAAGTGCAGCAGCACCTGGGCGAAGACCGTGTTCGGACCATTGCCATGGACTCGACCGACGGCTTGTATCGCGGCATTGAGGTTATCGACCTGGGCCACCAGATTACGATGCCTACCGGCGATGGTATCAAAGGGCGGCTCTTCAACGTAGTTGGCGATGCCATCGACGGTATTCCCCAGCCCAAGACAACGGGCGTTGGTTTGCCCATTCACCGGGCATCGCCCCGTTTTGAAGATCTGGCTACCTCCACCGAAGTGCTCTTTACGGGTATCAAAGTAATTGACCTCCTCGAACCCTATGCCAAAGGCGGCAAAATTGGTCTCTTTGGGGGGGCTGGTGTGGGCAAAACTGTTCTTATTCAGGAACTTATCAATAACATCGCCAAAGCATACGCCGGTCTGTCGGTATTTGCCGGTGTGGGCGAACGCACCCGCGAAGGTAATGACCTGCTCCGCGAGATGATTGAAGCCGGCATTATCCGCTACGGCGATGCCTTCAAACATTCGATGGAAGAAGGCGGCTGGGACCTGACCAAAGTTGATATGGAGGAACTGACCAAAAGTCAGGCGACCTTCGTTTTCGGTCAGATGAATGAGCCGCCGGGTGCCCGCGCCCGCGTAGCCCTGTCGGGGCTGACCATTGCCGAGTATTTCCGGGATGGCGATGGCGAAGGTGCCGGTCGCGACATTCTGTTCTTTGTCGATAATATTTTCCGCTTCACCCAGGCAGGTTCCGAGGTGTCGGCGTTGTTGGGCCGGATGCCCTCGGCGGTGGGCTACCAGCCTACGCTGGCCACCGAAATGGGGATCATGCAGGAGCGCATTACCTCCACCAAGCGCGGTTCCATTACGTCGGTGCAGGCCGTATACGTGCCTGCCGATGACCTGACCGACCCCGCCCCGGCCACGACTTTTGCCCACCTGGATGCCACAACGGTATTGAGCCGCAAAATTGCCGAGCTGGGTATCTATCCCGCCGTTGATCCGCTGGACTCCACCTCCCGCATTCTGACCGCCGAAATCCTCGGCGACGAGCATTATAACACGGCCCAGCGCGTAAAAGAAATTCTGCAACGCTACAAAGAACTGCAGGATATCATTGCCATTCTGGGTCTGGAAGAGCTTTCGGAAGATGACAAATTAGTGGTGAGCCGCGCCCGCCGGGTACAGCGTTTCCTGTCGCAGCCGTTCTTTGTAGCCGAGCAGTTCACCGGTTTGAAAGGCGTGCTGGTTCCCATCGAAGATACTATCAAAGGCTTCAACGAAATCATCGACGGCAAATACGATCACCTGCCCGAAGCCGCCTTTAACCTCGTTGGCACCATTGAAGATGCCGTTGTGAAGGGCGAACGCCTGCTGAAAGAAGCCGGTCAATAGGCCGGATGCTGACAAACAGCCCTATTTAAGGGAAAATTACTATCGGTTCGCCGGTGCATCATTCAGGGATATGACGTTAGAAATTATTACTCCCGACCGCAAGGTCTACGCCGGCGAAGCCAGTGCGGTTACATTTCCGGGTAGCGAAGGCCAGTTTCAGGTTCTTAACGACCACGCGCCCTTAGTAAGTACGCTGGCGCAGGGTACCATTGTGGTGCAGACCGCTACGGGTGGTCAGCAGACTTTTACGGTCGATGGCGGAGTGGTTGAAGTGCTTCAGAACCGGGTTTTGGTGCTGGCCGAAGCGGTGATTCTGTAATAAATACGCATCGATAATCGAAACAAAGCGGGCTGCTCTACTGGGGTGGCCCGCTTTGTTCATAACGCGCCTAACCTGAAATGTCAGAATTTCCTATGACCACCAAACCGTTCATTGTCGGGATCACCGGCGGCAGTGCTTCCGGCAAAACCTCTTTTTTGAAAGGTGTGCTGAACGCGTTCCCGCCCGACCAGATTTGCCTGATTTCGCAGGATAATTACTACCGCACCCTCGACGAAATTGCGGTCGATGATCAGGGCATTCATAACTTCGATCTGCCCGAAACCATCGACCATCACCTATACGCGCAACACATCGAACAACTTCGGATGGGGGAGGTGGTGTACCAGAAAGAGTATATTTTCAATAACCCAAGTGTGGTGCCCGAACTGCTTACGTTCCGGCCCGCACCGATTATTGTGGTCGAAGGTATCTTTGTGTTTCACTTCCGCGAACTGGCCGATCAGATGGATCTGAAAATATTTATCGATGCCAAAAACAGTATCAAACTCGAACGGCGCGTGAAACGCGATGCCGAAGAGCGCGGCTACGACCTCGACGATGTGATGTACCGCTGGAAATACCACGTCAAACCCACCTACAAGCAGTTTATTAAGCCCTACCGCGCCGAAGCCGACATTGTTATTCCCAACAACGTGCATTACCAAAAAGGCCTGGACGTTGTAATTTCTTTTTTGAAAACTAAGGTTTGAGCGTCAGGTTCGCTACCAGCGGGCCGCTGACAATGGACAATGATACCACCCTCGCTGGTGCGCAGGCGAAAAACGCCCCCACCAATAGCGGGGGCGTTTCGGAAATTAAACAAACACACGAGATTACTCGTGGTAGGGTACGGCCTTTATCAGGCGTATGTCGTTTAGTTCGGGTACGTGAAGGATGTTTTCAGCAGGAATAACACCCCGGCGAATCCAGTTGCTGACTACATTGGTTGATTTTAAACCGAACCTTTTGGCGTATTCGGCAGGGGTTAACCAATCGTCTAACGGAAACTTCGTACCGTTTTGCTCCAAAAAAGACGTGGCCCGTTGAATCAG
>JAYVAP010000149.1:0-4105 GCA_043750915.1 Spirosoma sp.
GGTGTAAACTGGCATGAACTGGTCATGTTTTGTGTGAAACAAGGCTACGCGGGTATGGAAAACCTGGCCCTCATTCCCGGCACGGTTGGGGCGGCACCCATGCAAAATATTGGGGCCTATGGCGTTGAACTGGAGCAGACATTCGATTCGCTCACGGCGGTACATACCCTAACCGGCGACCGACGCTTGTTTTCCCACGCCGATTGCCAATTCGGGTATCGGGAGAGCGTGTTCAAACGGGAACTGCAAGGCCAGTTCATCATCACCGGTGTTACGTTTCGACTGGACAAACGGCCCACCTTTCATACCCGCTACGGGGCCATTCAGGCAACACTGACCGACATGGGCGTGTTGCCCGAAAGCCTGTCGGTCAGGGCCATCAGCGAGGCTGTTTGCCACATCCGGCGCAGCAAACTCCCCGACCCGGCGCAAATTGGCAACGCGGGCAGTTTCTTCAAAAATCCTGAAGTTCCAAAGGCCCAGTTCGAGACCCTTAAAAAACAGTTCGACACCTTGCCGGGCTATCCGCTTGAATCCGGTTTCGTTAAGATTCCGGCGGGCTGGCTCATCGAGCAGGCGGGTTGGAAAGGATACCGCACCGGCGATGCGGGCGTTCATGCCAAACAGGCCCTTGTACTGGTCAACTACGGCAACGCCACCGGCCGCGACCTGCTGGCTTTAGCCAAACAGGTGCAGGATTCGGTGCAGGAAAAATTTGGCGTGGCCATAACGCCGGAGGTAAACGTCGTGTAAAAAAAGACTCAGACAAAGCGGGTAGAGAGCACGTAAGTCCGGGGGCTGCGATTACTCAAAACAAAGCGAAGCCGCGCCCAGTAAGCCGGCATCGTTGCCCAGCGTTGCCCGCCGGATAATCAAGCCATTTTTGTAGTAGTCGTTGAGCCAGTAGTCCAGCATTTTACTAACTGCCGGTAAAATATAGTCGAACGAAGCGGCCAGGCCACCGCCAATCAGCACTTGCTTGATATCTAATATTTTAATGAGTGAGGCCAGTCCCTCGCCCAGCATCTCGCCTACTTCGGTCCAGATTTGCAGAGCCAGTTCGTCGCCTTCAGCGGCTGCGGCCACTAAGCCCGTGGTGGACATGTCGCCGTCGATCGGCAGTTGGGTTTGGCCAGTGAATTCGCTCCGGCGCAGGGCGGCCAGTTCGAGGATTTCTTTTTTGCCGATGTTGCGCTCCAGCACCCGACCATTGCGTGACGGAATGTGGCCCGGCTCCATGGCATTGCCATCGCCCCCGGTAAAAATCTTTTTGTTGATAATGGCGGCCCCGCCCACGCCCGTGCCCAGCGTAATGAAAATATAATTGGCCGTAATCTTCTCCTCGGCAAAATAATACTCGCCAAGGGCAGCCGCGTTGGCATCGTTGGCCAGAAAAAACTGGACACCGGCAAAGCGTTTGGTCAGCATATCAACCATAGGCAATCCGTCGATTTCGGGAATGGCTGTTATCTCAAGCGGCACGGTGCGGTCGGCATTGAGCATGCCCGGCAACCCGATTCCCACTTTCTTAACCGCTTTGTTGGCCAGCAACTGTAGCGCAACAGCATCGCCGAAACGCTCGATAAAATGGCCCGACTGCCGCCAGCTCATGGTATCGTGGCTGTAGAAATTGGAGATTTTGCCGGAATCGGCTTCAACGATACCCATTTTGACGTTCGTGCCGCCAACGTCGATACCCAAATAGTCAACAGAAGACATTTGTATGCGTTCGGTTTATGGTTTTGGCCGCAAGATACGAAAAGAGGAAATACCGTACTGCCGTTGAGTTGTTTTGTGGGCTGTGGGTGTTTGGTCTCACAAACTTCTCTTAAGGGAATACCCGTGCTCTGTGCTACCGGAGATTCAGTCACAGAATGGCATGTGGCATGAAGTAAACTGTTTTATTTTTCAGTCGGGGTAGCCCGGACCGGGCATCGAAAATCGCCGTTTGATGAATCAGTCTGTTTTGCCTAATTTTGACCGGTTTTAGGGGCTACTCACGATTAAAACCGTGGGTTGACAGGAGGGACAAACAAACGATCTAACCAGAAATAACGCACTCAGCATGAGAGAAATACAGTTCCGCGAAGCCCTGCGGGAGGCCATGAACGAAGAAATGCGCCGGGACCCGCGCGTTTATCTGATGGGGGAAGAAGTGGCCGAATACAACGGGGCTTACAAAGTGAGTCAGGGTATGTTGGACGAGTTTGGGCCGGAGCGGGTCGTCGATACGCCCATTGCTGAACTCGGTTTTGCCGGCATCGGCGTTGGTTCGGCCATGAATGGGTTGCGCCCCATCATCGAATTTATGACCTTCAACTTCTCGCTCGTCGCCATAGACCAGATCATCAACTCGGCGGCCAAAGTAATGTCCATGTCGGGTGGTCAATATTCGTGTCCCATCGTGTTTCGGGGGCCAACGGGCAACGCCGGGATGCTGTCGAGCCAGCACTCGCAGAATTTTGAGAACTGGTTTGCCAACACGTCGGGGCTGAAAGTAGTGGTCCCCTCCAATCCTTACGATGCCAAAGGCTTACTCAAAAGCTGCATCCGCGACAATGACCCGGTCATTTTCATGGAATCTGAACTGATGTACGGCGACAAAGGACAAGTGCCGGAAGAAGAATACCTGATTCCCATTGGCAAGGCCAACATTGTGCGCGAAGGCAACGATGTAACCATTGTTTCGTTTGGCAAAATTATGAAAGTAGCCATTGCTGCCGCTGAGGAATTGGCCAAAAACGGTGTTTCGGCGGAGGTAATTGACCTGCGTTCGGTTCGCCCGATAGACTACGCTACGGTGATCAACTCGGTGAAGAAAACCAATCGCTGCGTGGTTGTTGAAGAAGCCTGGCCGCTGGCCGCCATTTCGTCGGAACTGGCCTATAATATTCAGCGTAATGCTTTCGATTATTTAGATGCGCCGGTGGTTCGGGTCAACAGCATGGATTTGCCCCTGCCCTACGCCCCTACGCTGATCGAAGCCATTTTGCCGAACGTTAAACGTACCCTTCAGGCCGTCGATGCGGTGATGTATAGGAAATAAGCAGATCAGACCCTGTCTGCCGTTTAGGGCATTTGCCTTGGAGAAAGCGTCAGTCTGTTCAGACTGACGCTTTTTTTGACCGAAAAAATAGCTGACACGGCTGGCCCGAACTTCGCATCTATGCGTTTCCGGCAAATGAAGAGAATAAATTACTACCGGAGGTGAAAAATAGTCAGTTAATTTCTCACTTAATAATTTTTAGGTGGATTTCTTGATCTATATCAAGCGATTATGAACGAGAAAGGTGTATTGAAGCCAACCGGGCGTATCATCTACGAGGTAGTGATTCAGTCCGTTGGCTCGCTCAACACAATTCGGGAACGTCCGGCGACGGTTGTTTTTTTTCCCAATCTGCGCAAAGCCGTCGATGCCATTACGGCTGAGCTGGCCTTCAACAACTGGCCTCACAAGGTGAACTACACGGCTGTGTACCGGGGGGTGAAACAGCGCGGCTTCTACAGCTGTGATTTCGACGTGGCAGGGACGCGGGTATTCCGGATTAAAGTCATTCCGCAGGTGCTCAATCCAGCCCTGCCCCGGTTAGGTATCGACGAAAATCCGGTAGGCTGACGATGGCCTGTAAATAAGCGAATCACGCCTGATGTTCACTGAGCCGCGCTCAAAAGAACTACCGGCACACTTGTTTTTTTGATGGCAGCCATGCCTCCTTCTACATTGACAACTTGCTGGAAGCCACGCGCTTTCAAAATCGAATTGGCAATCATGGAGCGATAACCGCCTGCGCAGTGAACATACACCGGTTCGTTGCGCGGAATTTGGTCCAGGTGCTCGCTCAGCGTGTCGAGTGGCAGGTTTTCGGCTCCGGTCACGTGCTCCGACTCATACTCGCCGGGCTTGCGCACGTCCACAACGGCGATGCCTGCGTCGGCCTGGCGAAGCCGGGCAAACGCGTCGGCCGGTATAGAGTCAATCGTATCTGTTTCTTTGCCTGCCTGCTGCCAGGCCGCAAAACCACCGGCCAGAAAACCAACGCACTGATCGTAGCCAACGCGGGCCAGTCGCAGCACCGTCTCCGTTTCCTGACCAGCGGGCGTAACC
>JAYVAP010000150.1:0-2863 GCA_043750915.1 Spirosoma sp.
GCCGCGCCATTGCCACCCTGCGGCAATCCTTCAATGTTGGCTTTCTGCTATGGCTGATTATCAGCCGACTTTTGCATTAATTTACTTTTTTTAAGAAAAAATGAGTACAAACTCATACTCCTGCTATTTAGGGGGTATGAACGACTATATGCTACGCCATGCCAGGTCATTATACTGATTACGAACTCAACGATTTTGTGAAAGACGATGCTTTCATTGACTGGGTCAAACACCCCGACGCTGAAAGCAACGCCTTCTGGCAGGCATTTCTCGACGAAGTACCCCAACAACGGGCCACCCTACAGCAGGCCCGTGTGTTGGTGCAGCAGTTGACCCAGGCCGGTCGGTTTGAAACGATACATGACGATGCGCGGATAATTTGGCAGGACATCAGTCAGCAATTAAAAAAGCAGCCCTCATTAAGCGGTATGTCGAGACTGAAGCTATTGCCCTGGCGTTGGGTGGCTGCTGCATCGGTGGTGCTGGTGGTGGCACTGAGTGGGTGGTTCCTGAGAGTGTCTTCGCAGCAGGCTGATACGTTAGCCGACGCTAAGAAATCAGCCAGTCTGTCCAATAAATTTTATGTTAACATAAATAACACCCAACCCCAGCCCAGGGCGGTGCATTTGCCCGATGGCAGCACGGTAACCCTCAATCAGGGCAGTCAGCTTCGCTACCCAAAAACGTTCGCCCCCGGCAAACGGGTAGTCTACCTGACCGGAGAAGCGTTCTTCTCGGTGAGAAAAGACCCGTCGAAGCCATTTTATGTATACGCCAATGAGCTGGCTACGAAGGTATTGGGAACCAGCTTTTGGATTCGGGCTTTTGATAATGACCCCAACGTGACGGTGTCCGTGCGCACCGGCCGGGTGTCGGTATTTGCCAGTAAGCAGCGGCTAAATGAAGACCCCGAAATGGCTGGTCTGGTGCTGACACCCAACCAGAAAGCGATTTTCAAACGGAGCGACCAGCGGCTTACCCGCACGGTTGTGGAAGCACCCGTCGCACTGTTGCCCCAGGAGCAGGTCCAACAGTTTAAGTTCGACGATGCCCCCGCCAGCAAAATCTTTGCCGCCCTGGAAAAAACCTACGGCATCGAGATCGTCTACGACAAAGAAG
This sequence comes from Spirosoma sp., assembly GCA_043750915.1. GTDB lineage: Bacteria > Bacteroidota > Bacteroidia > Cytophagales > Spirosomataceae > Spirosoma. The sequence goes on from JAYVAP010000150.1 coordinate 1,120, forward strand.
TTATGGCCCACTGCACCCTGACGGCTTCGCTAACCGATGAGCGCCTATTTGAGAAATTAGACGTTATCTGTCAGAGCTTAGAGGCAACGTATAAAGTTGTTGATGCACAGGTTATTATCAGCAGTAAGGGGTGCGATTAATGCCCCGGAAATTTCCCTTTCTAAACCTTGTTGCCTATGCCTGAGTGAAAAACACCCGTAAGTCGCAACCCAAAAAAAGCCGGTAATGGCTGCAACCATTACCGACCCAGTTTTTCCCTGTCTGCCTTCTCCGGCAGTTGATATACCTTCCAACGGATAACGGGAAATTGTCTTTGCCTTTTCAACCAAACAAAAACGGATATAAAGTAATGAAGAAACATAGACCTTTCAAAGAAAATGTGATTCACCTTATGAAACTTTCACTGATACAGGTTTTCCTGGCGGTGCTGGTGGCTGGTGTTTCCCTGGCGCACACGATGACGGCGCAGGACGTGCTGAGCAAAAAACTTAGTCTTAAAGCCGATAACCGCGACATCAGAAGCGTTCTGGCCGACATAGAAAACGTGTCGGAAGTTCGCTTTGCCTACCGGCCCCGTCTGCTGCCAGCCAGCCAGAAAATTTCGTTCGTTGCCACCAACGAAGCCCTCTCCGACGTGCTGGACCGGTTGCTGACACCCCTGCAGGTTAAATACCGGCTGATTGGTCAGCAAATTGTGCTCACCCGCGAAAGCCGGAACACATCCGCCATCGAGCCACTGTCTTCGCTGGGATACATGGTGACCGAGCGTCAGGCCCGCACCGTAACCGGTACCGTTACCGACGAAACCAACGGCGGCACCCTGCCGGGCGTGAGTGTGCTGGTAAAAGGAAGCACCAAAGGAACCGCTACCGATGCCAACGGTAAATATTCGCTCACGGTGGGCGATGCGGACCAAACACTGGTTTTTTCGTATATCGGCTATGAGCGCCGGGAAATGGCCATTGGCAATGCCAGCGTGGTTGATGTCGTGCTGAAGGCATCGACCAACAGCCTCAACGAGGTTGTGGTGGTGGGATATGGCACCCAGCAACGGCGCGACCTGACTGGTTCTATCTCGCAGGTAAAAAGCGAAGACATCAAATCATTGCCCGTAACGGGTCTGGATCAGGCCATTCAGGGCCGGGCCGCCGGGGTGCAGATCACCCAGAACAACGCCGAGCCGGGCGGGAGCGTCTCCATCCGGATTCGGGGCGTAGGTTCCATTAACGGCAGTGAGCCACTCGTGGTAGTCGACGGCCTGCCCATGGCCGGATCGCTGAACTCGATTAACCCCAACGACATTGAGTCGATGGAGATTTTGAAAGATGCCTCCTCGGCCGCTATTTACGGATCACGGGCTGCCAACGGCGTTATTCTGGTAACGACCAAGCGGGGCAAAGCCGGTCAGACACGCATCGAACTGGATACCTATTATGGTGTGCAGGCTCCCGGCCGGCAGATACCCGTGCTGAACGGTCCTGAATTTGCTGCGTTGGCCAACGAAGCCTACAAAAACTCCTCCGACCCAGCCAACCGGCGGTTAAACCCAGCCTGGGCCAACCCGGCATCGCTGCCATCGTATGACTGGCAGAAAGCAATTTTTCAGAACTCGCCCATCTACAGCATTAACCTCAATGTATCGGGTGGTACGGAGAAGTCGCGCTCGTCGGTGTCGCTCAACTATTTCCGGCAGGACGGTCTGATTGTTAACTCCAACTACGACCGCTATTCGCTGCGGGTCAAC
>JAYVAP010000151.1:0-2730 GCA_043750915.1 Spirosoma sp.
AATTCGGATTACATCATCGTGAATAAATTCACATACTTTGTATTCCATGCGGTAAGGTTCATCTACAACATCAACGTGTACAAACCAATAGATGTCCGCACGTTTCGGTTGTTTTTGCATAATCGAATAAATAATTTTCGATTCAATTTCCGATTGCCGGGCCGCATTGCTCATGAATACTAAATGCGTGGCATATTTGGGGATGCTGATGTCGCGGCTAAGTTCTTTGATGGATTGCGTATACTGATCGATTCGGACATATTCGGTCAGGCGAAGCTTGATCTGGGATGCCTGTAGCCAGATGTACATGACGCTGGCAATGGATGCCCCAATGAGCACCGACACCCAGCCGCCGTGGGGGAACTTGATGAGGTTGGCCACCAGAAAAGACCCTTCGATACCGAGATAAACCACCAGAAAAAGCAGCACGCCCCAGGCCTGATAGCGGTGCGTATACAGGTAGTACGAAAACAGCATGGTGGTCATGAGCATGGTCAGCGTGATGGCCAGTCCGTAGGCCGCTTCCATGTTACTCGACTCACGAAAGTAGAGCACCACGCCCACGCAGCCCGCCCACAGCAGCAGGTTCACACTGGGCACGTAGAGTTGTCCTTTCTGAACGCTGGGATAACGCAACCGGACTTTGGGCCAGAAGTTGAGCCGGATGGCTTCGCTGATGAGCGTAAACGAGCCGCTGATGAGGGCCTGGCTGGCAATGACGGTGGCTGCGGTGGCAATAACAATACCAACGGTGAGAAACCACGGTGGCATAACCTGATAAAACGGAACGCGCTCGCCCAGTTTTTGCCCTTCCATGCTCAACAGCCACGCGCCCTGCCCGAAGTAGTTGAAGATGAGGGCTGTTTTAACAAAAACCCAGCTAACCCGAATGTTGGAGCGGCCGCAGTGACCCATGTCGGAGTAGAGGGCTTCGGCACCGGTCGTACACAAAAATACCGACCCCAGCAGCCAGAAGCCCGACCCGCCCGATGTATCCTGGTACTGCGTCAGCAGCCACCAGGCATAGTAGGGATTGAGGGCCACCAGAATACCTGGTGCCTGCGCCAGTTGCGCAACACCCAGCACCGCCAGCATGGAAAACCAGACCAGCATGATGGGGCCAAAGGTGGTGCCAACTACGCTGGTGCCAAATGCCTGAATCAGAAACAGCACCGTCAGAATGGCAATAACGATGGGAATCGTTTCGATATCGGGATAAATCTGGCGAAGTCCTTCAATGGCCGACGACACCGAGATGGGGGGCGTAATGATGCCGTCGGCCAGCAGGGCCGAGCCACCAATGATGGCGGGCAACGTGAGCCAGCGGGCGTGCCGCCGAACCAGCGCGTAGAGCGCAAAAATACCGCCCTCGCCCCGGTTGTCGGCCCGCAAAATCAAAATAACGTATTTGACGGTGGTTTGCAGCGTGAGGGTCCAGAAAATGCAGGAGAGCGCGCCCCGCACAACATCGGCCCGAATAACATTGTCCGGCCCGATAATGGCCCGCAGCGTATAGAGGGGCGATGTGCCAATGTCGCCGTAGATGATGCCCATGGCCACCAGCAAACCGGCGGCCGACACGGCATCAGCATGTTTCTTATCTTCCATAAAACGGGCTTCCGCCCTGTTGTTTCGAGACCGAATTAAAACGGCGCAAAGATAGTCCTTGTTTGTATTCGTCAATATGGCCCGGGTGGAAAGTTACCGGTCATTGTGCAGACAAATGCCGCGCCAGTTTCAGTTTGGATTGCGGTATTTTTTTTGAGGAAACGGGGGGTGGGTATTCCCGCTTAAAAAATTTAGAAATAAATAGAGATTTATTTGTTTTTTTCTTTACTTGCCGTCCTATCTCAACTTCTTTCTGTTATGCGTCTATCTCTTCTACTCATAGTACCCGCTTGCTTAGTGGCAATCGGTAACGCGGTGGCCCTCAATGTGCCCCCCCCCCCCCGATTTTCGTTGACTTATGTGGATGCGCCGGGTAATGATCCCGGCAGGTATCACCAAACGCAGCCGTCGATGGTTAATCTGGCGTTTCAGATTCTCAGCTACGACTGTCAGTCGGGTGTGTTGCAGTATAAACTCACGGGGGGCGATGGTTCGCCCATCAGCCTGAACTTGCCGGGCGTTTATGGCAGCACGATTATGGCCGAGACCGTAATAACGCATACTTTTCCCGGCGATGGCCGGATTGGCCGCACCGTAACCGGCACGGCCACCCAGTCGGGTACGGTGCTCAATATCAGTTTTATCAATGGCTGCAATTTGACGGGCACCCCGCCAAATCCAAATCCAACACCCCCGCCAACCCCCACGCCACCACCCACCACAATCTCGCTCAACCCCTACTCGGGCGATGCTTATTTTATCAACGGGGTAGTGGGTATTGGCACCACCAACGTGGGCGACCGGGGGGCATTGCTATCGGTAAAAGGCCGAATCCGGGCGCAGGAAATCCGGGTCGAACTCAACAACTGGCCCGACTACGTCTTTGCGCCCACCTACAAACTCCCCTCTCTTCCTGCTCTGGCCACCTACCTCCACCGGCACCGTCATTTGCCGGGCATACCGTCGGCGCAGGAGGTTGCCCAAAACGGTGTGTTGCTGGGCGAAATGAACGCCCGCCTGCTCGAAAAAGTAGAAGAGCTGACGCTCCACCTGATTGCCTTAGAAAAACGCACCCGCCGACAGGAAGCCGAACTGTCCCGGCTGCGTCGTCGCTCGTATTCA
>JAYVAP010000152.1:0-2629 GCA_043750915.1 Spirosoma sp.
ATCGGTATACTGGTTTGGGTAGAGCGTGGCCAGCATGTCGCGGCCGTGCTGAAGGGCATAGAGCGTGTTGCTGGCCGTGTTCCAGTCGAGAGCCACGGCATTGCGGATGCCGGTCGCGTAGCGTTTGCCATCGGCCTGTTTCTGGTTGGGCTTGTTGGCATCGAATACCCAGATGCCACCGTAGTTTTCCAGCAGCGGGCACGGGTCCTGCCCTTTGGAGCCCTGGGTGCGGTCTTTTTCCTGGCAGGCGTTGGAGGGTGCGCCAAAATTGACATAAAGTTTGCCATTGGGCGAGAGCGCAAACGACTTACCCGCGTGCTGCCGCTGCAGGGTCAGACCCGTCACAATGGTTTCGGGTGGCGTTGTTTCCAGCACTTTACCGTCGGTGAGTTTGTAGCGAAACACCGCCGTGTCGGCCGATGCATAGAGGTAGCCATTGTAGATGCCCGCGCCGGTGCCCGGATAGGTGCCAAACAGGGATTGCTCGTCGGCCCGGCCGTCGCCGTTGGTATCGCGCAGCTGCACGATGCCTTTGCCGTCTTTGAGTTTTTCGAGTTTCACAAAGAGCGTTCCCGTGGCGGGGTCAACGGCGGCATGGCGGGCCTTGCCCAGATCACTGGCAAAAACCAGGGCACTGAACCCTTTGGCGAGCGAAATGCCGCCATTGTCGGGGGGCAGGGCTGTGCGGGCTGCGGCTGGCTTAGGAGCCTTCGGGCGTTTGGGGCCGTTGTCGGCCAGAATAGGGCCACCCATCAACAGGGCAGCAACGGCAGTAAGTATGGGCGTTGTTTTCATGGACGAAAAATGGGCATAGTCATGCAAATGTAACGGTTCGTTCTGAATGAAAGTTTACCGGCAAAGCTTGTAAATACAGGCTTTTTTCGCTGGCTAATGAGTATAGGAAAAGCTGCCTTTGCTTTGCTTTTGTATGATGCCCGTTTTTCGTTACTCCCGGCAAATTATGCTCGCAGGAGCTGGTTGGTTGTTATCAACCGCGCTCCTTGCTCAGTCCGACCTGCCCGGCCTGTTGTTACCCCAACTGAGCCTACCCGCCGGGTGGAAACTCGCCGGGTTAGTATCGACCACTGCCGACGGGGCCATCCTGAAAACCCAGCCGGGCAACACGCTATTGGTAGGTTCGGGCGGGTTGCTGCCGCTGGCCACGCCCACCAACGATTTTCGGATGCGCTTCGAGCTGCTCACAGCCGCCAACACCGACCTGTTGCTGCAGTTGCCCACCGGCCAAACGCTGTCGTTTAGCCGCGAGCGCGACCTGGCCCGGTTGCTGAAAGCCCCTGGTCTATGGCAAACCGTGGAGCTATGGTTCAAAACAGGGCAGACCAACCACCCGTCGATACTCGAAAAACTCGTGCTTAATGGCGTAACCGTGCGCGAAGGCCAAACGCTCAGCGGCCTGTCTACCGGATCTGTAGGTGTTGTGGTTCCCACCGGCACCGTGGCCATTCGGCAGGTGGGATACCGGGTAATGCTGGCCCGCAGCGTGGCGCAGTGGAGCGGCCCGCTCAGCTACACCCTCTATGAAGGTGAGAGTGATAACCGGAACGAAGTGGCGGGCAAAAAGATACTCAAACAGGACACAACTTCGGTTCTTACTCACGAGGTTACCTACGGGCAAACGGGTCGCTATTCGGTGCTGTTTTCGGGGCAGCTAAACGCCCTCAACGCAGGCGAATACCAATTCGATCTGCACCAAGGCGGTGTGGCCGGGCTGTGGGTCGATGGCAAAGCTATTATTCCGGAGGCCTACCAAAATCTTAGCCAGCCAACAACCGCACGGGCAACGCTCCCGGCCGGGCTGCATTCAGTGGAGGTTTTTTTTACTCACTCGAGGTGGGATCAGCCGGGGCTGGGCCTGTTTGTGTCGCAGACCGATACACGCCCGCAGCCGCTCCACGCGCTGGCATCGCTGCCCGATCCCGACCCGGTGGCTATTGTGCAGGTTACGCCCGAAACAAAATCAGAACTGGTGCGCTCGTTTGTGCAGATGCCGGGCGAGAAAACAAAACGAACACACAGCCTGTCAGTGGGTTCGCCAACGGGTGTTCATTATACGGTGGACCTGAATCAGATGGCCCTGCTGCAAATGTGGAAAGGCGATTTTGCCAACGTCACTAATATGTGGCACGAGCGGGGCGAACCCCAACTGCTGGAACCCATGGGCACCACAATTCACCTGCCCGCTCAGCCGCCCCTGATGGTGCTGACCAACGAAACAACCAACTGGCCCGACAGCCTGGATGAAAACAAGCTACACTACACGGGCCTTACGGTAAACAAGCAGGGCGCACCTACCTTTGGTTACGCAATGGGTGGGCTAACCATTACGGATGCCGTTCGGGCGGAGACTGATGGCCTGCGCCGAACGTTGCTGCTGACGGGTCTGGTAAATGGGACTATCTACTGCCGCGTGGCAGCGGGGTCGTCTATCGACGAAGTGAGCAAAGGATTATACGCTATTGACGACCGTAGTTATTACATTCGCTTTGACCCAAAAGCGGTAATAAAACGCCGGCAAAGCAACGGCAAACAGGAATTGTTGCTACCCGTTGTAATCAAAAACAGCACCGGATCGGTGCAGTATTCAGTGGTATTTTAATGATCCAAGCCC
>JAYVAP010000153.1:0-2932 GCA_043750915.1 Spirosoma sp.
GGAACTGCTCTTCAAAAGTCGGCAGTTTATGGCCGAATCTGACAACACCAGCCGCCTGCTGGTACTGACGTTTTCGCGCGTGATGGACCTCTACGAACAGATTGTGGCCATGTACTACGATTATTCCGGCATTCGGGAGCGGTTTGGGCAGTCGGCCGGAACGGTGCTGGCAACCGTGGCGCAGCTGATCCGGCAGGTAGCCGATGAACTCGACCACCTCGGCCTGACCATCCAATCGATAGCACCGGCCCGCCCGCCCCTCGACCTGACACCTGCCCTGGCCCGCCTGAAAGCGCAAATCGATGCCCTCTCCCCCAACGGCGACGGCAATACGCTGGTGCTCAAAAAAGTACTCGTCAGCCTCCGAAACCTGAGCCAGCGCGTGGCCGCCATCCAGGCCAACCTGACCGCCCCGGCAGATAGTGTAGTCGGCGAATCCCTCGAATACGGTCGGTTTGTGTCGCACCAGACCATCAGCTGGCAATCTTTCCGCGACAATCTCACATTTGACTCATCGGCCTTCCGGCATTCGGTGCGGGTGGCACTGGCCCTGCTACTGGGGTTTGCCCTTACCAAACTTCTGCCCTACGGTAATTATAGCTATTGGGTGCTGCTCACGATATTAGTCATCCTTAAACCCGCCTTCAGCCTGACCCGACAGCGGAATCAGGAACGCATCATTGGCACGCTGGTTGGGGGAATGATGGGCGTGTTCATTTTAATGTTCGTGCCCAGCAAGGCGGTGCAGTTCGTTTTTCTGGTATTTTTCATGGTTGGCACCTACAGTGCCCAGCGGGTCAACTACATGGTAATGGTCATTTGCGTAACGCCGTTTGTGCTGATCGTTTTCAGCTTTCTGGGCATCGGCTACTTCAGCGTGGCGGGCGAGCGACTGCTGGATACGCTCCTGGGCGGCAGCATTGCGGTGGCATCGGGCTATCTGCTGTTTCCCAACTGGGAATCCCACAAGATCACCAATCTCATGCGCCAGGTACTACAGGCCAACATCCAGTATGTGCAGCTTTTGCTCGGCGGGCTGTCGGGCCGGCAACCCAATGTGCTGACCTACAAGCTGGCCCGCAAGGAAGTCTACGTAGCGTCGGCCAACTTAGCAGCCGCCTTCCAGCGGATGCTCTCGGAGCCTAAGCATAAACAGCGCAACGAAAATGCCATTTACCGGTTTGTGGTGCTCAACCATGTTCTTTCGGCCAACGTGGCAACCGTTACATCGGCCCTGCTAACGGCTGAAGCCAGCATTTACCCCCCTGCGTTGCTGCGACCGGTGAAACGGGCTTTGGCCACCCTGACTGATAGTCTCCACCACCTGGACGCGGCATCCCAAAAAACCGGCACCGGTCCGGCAACACCCGGCCACAATGCATCCGAAGGCTCCGCGCTGCCCCCCAGCGACCAGCTGCTGGCCGAACATCTGCATTTCATTCAGCAGGTCAGCGCAGATATTAACAAGGTGGTGGCGCGGGAAAACTGGCGGGCGTGATGAATGGGCATTCTGTTCATTAATTACCTGACCGCTCTAACCCTCCTGACCGCTACTATAACCCCTAATCGGTTAAATTACGCTAACTTGCCCCTTCGTTCCAGGGTGCCAATCCCGAAGAAGATAAAACCTTTTTCAATTCACCTTTAAAATAAATAACCAGATACAGCAATTCTCACTACGAAAAAATAAGTCCTCCCGGTATTGCAGATGTCGGACCGAACGGGCCGGTACGCCGAAGCGTCGGACCGCCGAAGCGTCTGAGGTTTTTTTAAGACAACACTTAGATTTTGACACGCTAATCAGCTTCCGGTGTAATACTATTCTAAGTAAGAACAGCACTAAAAGTGCAAAGTAGGAATTGCTGATTGATATGCTTTCTTATGATACCAAGGCGGTCAAAAGGGTCCCAACATAGCCATGCAACAAAGCCGACCTGTACTACTTGCATTATCGTTTTCCTCATCGACCATCGCGTCTGTTTTGGTGGCAGGAAGAGCGTCAAGACTATCAATATATTCGGCATTGCGTCGGTTAGCCGTTATAATCGCTTCAATTCCCTGATTATCATAAACGCCACCGTCGATTAAACCCAGCCGATGAATAAGAACCTGCGTGCCGCCTGTCGTATGAAAAACCAGATCATTTGCCGACGCTGGAAAAAAGTCGTTGGGGAGTACCAGTGGCTCAAAACCAACAGGAAAGCAGGACGAAGACGCAACAATGTCAGCCAGTCTAATCTCACGCGCCCGGTTTCGCGGAATTGTCACGTTACCATTGCCAATGTAGAAGCTATCAAACACCCGGTCCTCGTGCTTAATTTGGTCAGGCAAATGACTTGGTTTACTGTTCACTGCCCTAATTTTAGTTTGGCTCCGTTGCCAAAAGTTAATTTTCCGTTTGCGCCATACTTGATAGTCAGAGCCGTACCCGTGTAATTGATGGGTATTGTAACGGCATGGGCCAGCGTAACCGCATCGGTTACGAGCGGGATTCGGCCACACACCCATGTGGCCACATTATCCCAGTTGCCGACTTGGGCAGTCGTAAACGACGACCGGGCCTGGAAATATTCGACGGCCCCGATGTCCACCCGCCCGGCTATGATGCGAGAGTTACCGGCCAAGTCGATAGCGGGCAGGGCTGTTGCCGAAAACGGCCCATTAGTAACGGTTATGCTGGCGGGGTTACCCGCGTCAATGGCGGGTGAACAAGGGTTTGGCGCAATGCTGTTGCTGCTGACAAAAGGCGAGGTGGCCGTTGTCAGGTTAGTGGGACCGGTTGTATAGCCTGTCACCGTGTTATCAAATAAACTGTAGCTGGTCGTGACCGAAGCTGAACCATTGACAATCGAGTTGGCTCCCCCGTTGCCCCACAGTACACAGTTGGTCAGCACCAGGTTGTTGCTGCCGAAATTAAAGCTAAACATTGCTC
>JAYVAP010000154.1:0-2061 GCA_043750915.1 Spirosoma sp.
CGGCAAAACCGCCACCCGCATTGACAGTTGTCAGTTGCCGCTTGCGCCGGGCAAAACAACCGGCTTTGATTTGGTAGCGGTGATGAGCGATTTACGCGCCGAATCCCTGCGGGCCGAATCTTTTTTAGGGCGGGTGTGGGCTTTGGGTGCAGTGAGCGAGCTAAGGCGGGGCATGTAGTTCGATGCCAGCACTTTGGCTTCTAATTTCTTGGTTTCTGTGATGCGTTTCAGGTAGCGTTCGGCTACCAAAGCCGCTACCGACGCAGCTGCTACCCCGCCCCAGCCGGCGTTTTCAACAAAAACGGCAATCGCAATTTTGGGGTTGTTCATGGGGGCAAAGCCAATGAATATCGAGTGATCGTATTTATGCCCAAACTTATTATTCTGCGAGGTACCGGTTTTGCCGCAGAGGTCGATGCCGGGAATATTGGCCAGGGTTGTTACGGTGCCGTGGGCCACGGCTGCGCGCATCCCGTCGATCACGGGCAGGTAATACTGCCGGTCGATGCCGGTTTGGTGGCGCTGGCCATACTCGGTTGGCAGGCCCGCCCCCGCCCGGCTAAATCCTTTGATGTAGTGGGGCGTGATGTAGTAGCCCCGGTTGGCAATGGTAGCCGCCAGGTTCACTAATTTAAGCGGGCTGATGAGCAGCTCTCCCTCGCCGATGCTCAGCGAATACACATTGGAAAATTTCCAGCGATTTTGCCCGCCATACATCCGGTCATAATCATCGACGCTGGGCAGGTTGCCCCGCAGTTCGCTCGGCAAATCAACGCCGAGCCGCGCCCCGATGCCAAACTTAGCCACCATCTCGTGCCATTGACGCATGCCCAGCGCGGAGGCTTTGAAGGTGTTTGCTTCGTTGTTGTGGTAAATAAATTTCCGGAAAACATTATAAAAATAGGGGTTGCAGGAATACTGCACCGCTCCCCGCAGGTTGTTGCCGCCGTGGCAGTGGCACCGCATGGGCGAACCCCCGTGGCCATAAACCATGCCGGGCACCAGCGACCCCTGCTGCTGGGCAATCAGGGCCTGAATTAGTTTGAAGGTTGAGCCGGGGCGATAGCTGGCCATAATGGGCCGGTTGATAAGCGGCTTATACGGATTTTTGACCAATGCCCGGTAGTTTTTAGAGAAAAACCGGCTCGACAGCAGGTTGGGGTCGTAGGTGGGGGCCGAAACAGAAACCAGCACTTCGCCCGTTTCTGGTTCTACGGCCACCACTGAGCCAACCTTGTTCACCATCAGACTATCGGCATAGCGCTGCACCATCACGTCGATACCCGTGATGAGGTTCTGACCAGCCACGGCCAGCGTGTCGAAGGCCCCATTTTTCCAGGATCCTTTGTTGACACCCCGCACGTTCTGCATCATAAATTTCACCCCCCGCCGGCCCCGCAACTGGTTTTCATACTGCTCTTCCAACCCGTTATGGCCCACATAATCCCCCTGACGGTAATAGGGAATATCCTGATTTTCGAGTTGCTTCCGGCTTATTTCGCTGACGTAGCCCAGCGCATTGGCCATTGTATGGGCCGGATAGGTACGCATGGCACTAATCATGGGCTCAAAGCCCCGGTAGTCCACGAGAGCATCCTGAATGCGGGCAAAATCTTCTTTGGAAAGCTGCCGCATAAATAGCGAAGGCTTCACCGCCGAGTAGTGGGTAGCCAGCCCCATGATGCTGTCGAACTCCGACCGGCTGATGTCCATCATCCGGCAAAAAGCCGTCGTATCGGGAATACGGACCTGTTTGGGGGTAACATAGAGGTCGTAAACGGGTGTATTATAAACGATCAGCTTATTATTGCGGTCATAGATTTGCCCCCGGTATGGTATCTCAACCACCCGTTTTATGGAGTTCTTCGATGCGCCCAGCGAGTAGGTATCATCGAGTACCTGCAAATAAAACAACCGCGCCAGATAGGTTAGCCCAACGAGGCAAAAAACACCGATAATAATCCACTTCCTATTCTCTACCATGAGAGCAAACCCCCGTATTCAGGCGGCAACAACTAAAGCCAATCAAAGATAAGCAAATCAACCGATCAATCAGTTGTT
>JAYVAP010000155.1:0-4156 GCA_043750915.1 Spirosoma sp.
CTGCGGGCGCAGGGCTGTTTGCTGCAGCTCAACCTGATGTCGCTGGCCGGACGCTACGGTGCTACCGCCAAACGCCTTGCCCTCGACCTCCTCCAGGAACGCTGCATCAGCTTCGTTAGCAGCGACCTGCACCGCCCCGCCGACCTGGTCACCCTCAAAGAAGTGCTGGACTCACCCGCCTATAAACTGCTACAGGAGCAACCCCTGCTGATGCATAAAATTTGATCACCGTTTTTTTCTCTACACCAACTATTTCTTATGCCTGCTCCGCCAACTGACAACGCCACTCAGCCACCCACTAATACGCTGTTCAGCCGGGCACCCGTGCTCAAACTGGCCGTTACGCTGGGTTCCTACCAGCAAATTCAGGAAGCCATGGTGGACGCGGCCAAACGGGGCGAATCCCGAACGGCCTGCTTTGCCAATGTCCACATGACCGTGGAAGCCACCAACGATGCCGCCTTCGCCAATGTCGTTAACGGGGCCGACTGGATTTGTGCCGACGGTGTGCCGCTCACCTGGGCATTGCAGCATCAGCAGCAAATCCGGCAGGAGCGCGTGGCGGGCATTGATATGCTGCCCGACCTGATCCGGCGGGCTGCCGAGGAGCAACTACCCGTTTTTTTCTACGGCTCCACGCCCGGTGTGCTGGCCGAGGCCGTGGCCGTGTGCCAATTGCGGCACCCCACCCTCCGCCTGGCCGGCACGCTGTCGCCCCCGTTTCGGCCCCTGACCGCGCCCGAAGAAGCGGAGATTATCGAGCAGATCAACCAATCCGGTGCGCGGCTGGTGTTTGTGGCCCTGGGATGCCCCAAACAGGAACGCTGGATGGCCCACATGCGCGGACGCGTGCAGGCCGTGATGCTGGGCATTGGGGGCGCACTGCCCATTTTGGCCGGGGTGCAAAGCCGCTCCCCCCGCTGGATGCAGCAGAACGGCCTGGAGTGGGCCTACCGGCTGGCTATGGAACCCCGCAGGCTATTTAAACGATATGCCGTCACCAACGCGCAGTTTGTGCTGGGCCTTATCCGGCAGTCCCGGCAACGCTGATGCGCTAAAGTGCTGGCGGCTGCTCTGTTTTTTGCTTCCTCTGTATTTGTTTCCTTATGAATAATTTTTCTCAATTGGCCCCCGTTGTCCTGTTTGCCTATAAAAGACCCATTGAACTGGCTCAGACTATAAAAGCCCTACAGGCCAATTTCCTGTCATCTGAAAGTGAGCTGTATGTTTTTGTGGATGGCCCTAAAAACGCAGCCGATACCCCCAAGGTAGCCGCCGTGTACCAGCTCGTCGAAGCCATCAGCGGCTTCCGAACCATTCATCGCCACTATGCCACCGCAAACCGGGGCCTGGCTAATTCGGTCATTGCGGGCGTTTCGCAGGTGATGGCGCAGCATGGCCGGGCCATCGTGCTGGAAGATGATCTGGTAACCAGCCCCAACTTCCTGGATTTCATGAACCAGGCCCTGCAACAGTATCAGCACGAGCCAAAGGTGTTCTCGCTGGCGGGCTATAACTTCGCCTTCAATGAAATGCCCCAATATCCCTTCGATGGATTCTTTTATCCCCGCACCGGCTCGTGGGGCTGGGCCACCTGGGCCGACCGCTGGCAACTGGCCGACTGGCACCTAACCGACTACGACGAGTTTATGGCCGACAAAAGCCGCCGACGGTCGTTCCACTACTATGGCAGCGACCGGCTGCGGATGCTACGGAAATACCGGGCCGGCACTATCGATTCCTGGGCTATTCGCTGGTGTTATGCGCAGGCCAAAGTTAGCGGGCTTACCTTGCGGCCCACCTTTTCGAAGGTGAAGAACATCGGATTCTCGGCCGAATCGACCAATACCAATGGCTATAATCGCTATAAAACCGTGCTTGACCCCGGTACCGTTCGCCATTTCCGGCTGCCCGACTCGCTGACCTGCCCCGATTACTACGTCCGGCGTATGCGCCAGAAGTTTAGCCTGCCCGCGCGTTTAGTCAGCCGCATTTTCTCTGAAATAATTCAGATCAGCAGAATCTGAAGAACACTCTTGTAGTTTCCAGTTTTTTAACAGTATTTTTCAGAGAAACAGGTTAAATTATTATTAAGCGGTAAGTTGCATATCCCAAAGAAACATACATTTGGCCTGTCTATTAGCCTTTTCACCCTTTTATGCCAGCCCCCATTATCCTGTTTGCCTATAAACGACCCGACGAACTCCGGCGAACCGTGGCCGCCCTGCAGGTTAACCACCTGGCTTCCCAAAGTGATTTGTATGTCTTCGTAGACGGTCCCAAACACGAAGCCGACCAGCCCAAAGTGGAGCAGGTACGGGACGTGGCCCGCCAGATAACCGGCTTCAAAACCGTGTATCTGCACTTCAGTCAGGCCAATCAGGGATGCGCCCCGGCCATTATCGCTGGGGTCTCGCAGGTGTTGCGCCAACACCACAGCGCGGTAATTGTGGAGGATGACATCGTGACCACGCCCAACTTCCTGGACTTTATTAATCAGGGGCTGATCGAATACCAGGACAATCCCCGTATCTTCTCGATGGGTGGCTATATCTTTCCCTTTACCAAACCGGACGGCTACACCGACGATGTGTTTTTCTATGGCCGCACCTGCGCCTGGGGCTGGGGCATCTGGGCCGACCGCTGGTTCAACACCGACTGGGAAATAACCGATTTCGATGCCTTCATGGCCGACCCCGCCCGGAAAAAGGCTTTCAACCACTACGGCAGCGACCGGGTCAGGATGCTGCGCCGGGCTGTGCAAGGCGAGATCGATACCTGGGATATCCGCCTGTGTTACGAGCAGTTTAAACGAAAACAACTCACCGTTTATCCGACAATATCAAAAACAGAGAATATTGGATTTGACGCAACGGGGGCCACCCATGCAGATGTTTATAATCGATACCGGACTGTGCTCGACGACGGTGCAACCCGGCATTTCGAGATGCCCGAACAGGTTCGGGAAAATCCTCATTACACCCGGCAGTTCCGGCAACAGTTCAGTGTACCGGTCCGGGCGGTTAACCGTTTGAAAACCCTTGCCGGTATGAGATAGATATGAAAATATATTACGGGTTTGTTTTTTTGCTGTTGGTGACTGCCCGGGCGGGTAACGGGCAACAAATTCCCGACACCACCACCCGGCAGCGGGCCTTTTTTGTGGAGGTAGGGGGCGTAGCCGCCACGGCCGGGCAAACGCCGTTCTGGCTGCGGTCGCGGCAATACGGCACCGTGCCGCTAAACAACCCGGCGGGAATGGCCCGGCTGGGGGGCGTGGTCCACGTGGGCGATATGGCTAACCCGCGCCGGGTACACCTCAAAATTGGGGCCGAAGCGGTCCTGAACCTGGCCCCCGGGCAGAATGGCAGCAAGGTGCTGCTGCCCGAAGCCTACGTGAGTACACGCTTGGGCGCGTTTGAACTGTTTGCCGGACAACGGCGCGAGGTCTTTGGCCTGGTCGATACCCTGCTGACATCGGGTTCGTTCGTCTGGTCGGGCAATGCGCTGCCCATTCCGAAGGTGCAGTTTGGCACGCAAGGATTTGCGCCGTTGGGCTTTACCAAAGGAGCCGTAGCCATTAACGCCCTCTATGCCCACGGCTGGTTTGCCAATACCGATTCTATGCAGGGTTCTTTTCTGCATCAGAAAGCCTTGTTTTTCCGGTTTGGTAAACCAACCTCCCGGCTCCGGGCCTACATGGGCGTTACCCACTATGCGCAATGGGGCGGTCGCTCTGCTACGCTGCCCAAATCGCTGGCCCCCACCGGCAAACTGCCCGGCTCGCTGACCGATTATTTCTACGTCATCACCGTTAAACAACCGCCTAACGATGGCAGCGGCACCCTCAGCGAATTCGACCTGCTAAACCGTATCGGCAATCACTTAGGATCGATTGATGTTGCGGTAGAACTGACGCGCGAAAAGGCGGCCTGGTTTGTCTACATTCAGCACCCTTTTGAGGATAAATCGGGCGTAGCCATGCAAAACCTCCCCGATGGGCTGTATGGCTTGCGCTGGCGCAACAATACAACCATAAATCCCAGAGCATTTCGGCTACAGCAGGTTACCGCTGAGTTTCTGACGACGGTAAATCAGAGTGGTTTTAACATTGAAAATAATAACCGGCAGTATTTTGGGGCCGATGATTACTTCA
>JAYVAP010000156.1:0-2961 GCA_043750915.1 Spirosoma sp.
TGGCACTGGCACTGATTGGTTTCGGCTTAGGCATTGTGTTCAGCCCCTTCGGCCACGCGCGGACCAACCACTACTTCCAGGTCTTTTTCAAACAGCCGTCCCTGCCCAACGGTGGCCTCAAAATGGTCGAGGTATTTTTTGTTCGTACCCACAATCCGAAACGACCGGTAATTGTCGCCCATCGCCAGCGGAATGGCCGTTTTAATCATGGGGTTGCGCGTGAGCCGTTCCGCTTCGTCGAGCGGAATATTGCCCACTGGCGCGTCGATCTGATAAATGCTGGATAAAATTAGTTGCAGCGGACTTCCTTTGGCCCCCAGCACCATGTCGATACCCTTGATATTTTTACGAAACTGATCGTCTAACTGCTTGTTGAGCAACAGCAATAGCGAAATAATGGTAATCCCGAACGTCATGAGCAAGCCGCTCAGAAAGCTACTCAGGGGCTTATTGGTCAGGTTACTCCAACTGATTTTGACGAGGTTCATGACAATTGACGTTACAAAACCGGCTCAGCAATGCGATTTTATCGAGAAATATATTGCAATGTGCTGATTGGCAAGTTCTTTTCATAAATCCAGCTTAAAATGATGGCTGGTAATGTTGAATCGTTTGTTGAGATAAAGCCGGTGTGCATCGTAGCGGGCGGTGTTCTGACCCGAATCGAGCGATACGCACTGACAGTCCATTTGGCGGGCCTGTTCAACAATAAAATCGAGCAGGGCACCGGCGCATCCCTTGCCCCGCGCAGCCGGTAGCGTAGACAGGTCGTCGATGTAGAGTGTCCGGCCACTGTAGAGCAGGTGCATAATCCGGTAGCCAGCCACGGCTACGGCACCACCTTCGTCATTCAGGGCCACGTATGCCAGTTGGAAGCCTTCTTTTTCCCGCTGAAACTGAATTTGATCGAAAGCCTGTTCAGCGGTCAGGTGGGGCCGCAGCGCGAGTAAGGCAGGCAGGCATCGCCGAATGTTGGCTTCTGTTTGTGCAATCGAGACGGTCATAGCTGTTCGCGAATGATGGTTAACATGTCTTCGCCACCCCGTGCCAGCACGCTTTCGGCCAGCTGATGGCCAATTGCCTGCGCCTGGGCCAGGGGTCCGGTCAGCGTTTCGCGCAGGAGTTGCTGCCCGTCGAGGCTAATTAATCCGCCGGTCAGCGTCAGTTGCCCCCCGTCGTTGGTTGCCAGTGCAAATACCGGAATGCTGCACCCGCCCTCCAACCGGCGCAAAAACGACCGTTCGGCATTCAGCGAGGTCTCGGTGGGTTCGTGGTTCGTGAGTTGCCGGATGGCGTTGAGTTTAGCAAGGGGTAGGGTGTTGGCCGCTTCAACGGCCACGCTCCCCTGTCCCACGGCGGGCGTAAAGTCTTCAACGGGTAAAATGGCCGCAATCAGGTCGTCGTACTGCATCCGGTGAACGCCCGCGTAGGCCAGTATCAGCGCGTCGCACTGGCCCTCATCGAGCTTACGCAATCTCGTTTGCAAATTACCCCGCATATCTACCACCCGGATGTGTGGGCAAAAATGCCGCAACATGGCCACCCGGCGGGTCGACGAGGTGCCCACCACAAACGGCTGCCCATTGGTGAGCGAAAGCGCGGTATTGCGGCTCACCAGCACGTCGTTGACCTGTTCGCGCTCGGTGAAGGCAATAATGCTCAGGTCGGGCGGCAGCGAGGACTGCAAATCTTTGGCACTGTGAACGGCAATGTCGATGTGGCCCGCGCGAAGCTGATCTTCCAGTTCCTGCGTGAAAACGCCTTTGCTGCCAATTTTTGCCAGCGATCGGTCGAGCACCAAGTCTCCTTTGGTTTCAATGAGCACCAACTCCGAGGTCAGCCCGCCCGCTGTCAGCAGCGTTTGTATGTGATGGGCCTGCCAAACGGCCAGCCGACTGCTTCGGGTTCCAATTCTGATGTGCATGAGACGACAAAGGTACGATTGGATTGGCAGCAAAACAGCCGTAGTCCCGGCAAACAAAGCGGCTGGCGGCTGGGGAACAAAAGCCCCGAAAAGGTGCTGAATAGCAACACCGAACGGGCTTCCTCCAGCCTTTGTCGTCGTGGCAGTTTAAAACGAATTTGTGGCCCCGAAAGCGTCAGAATGGCACTTCAGCAATTAAATAGGGGCCTGTTTCTGACAGGCTGGCCGAACTTTCAGACCTCAATAGCTTAGGCACGGGGTTTGTTTATTACCTACAGACTTAAACAACAAACAGCAACAGTTATGAACGTGATAGAAAATGTATTTCGGGGGGCGGGTGGTCAGGTCGATCTGCTGAATACCCTCCACGGTGGCTCAAGCCAGACGACTATGAAGGTGGCCCAGGAAGACGAACGGCTCGTTATCAGTTTGTCGGCTCCCGGTGTTAGCGCAAACGCGTTTAATGTGCTGGTTGAAGGCAACAAACTTGTGCTATATACGCTGCTTGTTGGCCCACAAAACAGGCAGACTCAGGAAGAGACAAACCAGCGGCTGGCTGTACCCATGTTTTTGCGGGTGCTCGACATACCCGCTTTTGTGGATGCCGAACAGATTGAGGCTATTCACGAACGGGGTCAGGTGCGGGTTATGCTGCCTTTTAAAGACGAAGCGCACATGCACCGCCGGATCGACATCAAGGATTTGTTTTGAACGGGGTCTTCCATCCGGGGTCTTCCATCCGGGGTCTGTGATAAATACCGGCAGATGATTATACCAGCCGCTTCTACGGAAGCGGCTTTTTTTGGGTTTACTCACCCGGCGAACGGGAACTATATACGACCTAATGAACTGAGAATCAGGTTTTAATTTATTTTATAGAATTTTTTCAAGAATTTTTCAATACTCTTTTTTACAATGTGCTGATTGCGTACAGGTTAACAATTACCTGCTACAGGGCGTTGCTATTTGGTCGGCTACACTGACTTGTAGAAGTGCCGCTATCCGCTAATTTTGTTGGCGCAACCGTCCGTTTCACC
>JAYVAP010000157.1:0-6571 GCA_043750915.1 Spirosoma sp.
TGCAAGTTTGTGGTCGAAAACTACGAAGACTGGCTCAACGACCCCAAACTTGCAGAAAGTGGCGTTGGCCTCGCTTTTTTGCATGTTCATCACCTCCACCATACTTTTGTCCTGCGAGTTGTCCAGCTCCAGTTCCCAATAAATGAGTTTTTTATATACATCGGCCCATTCCTCAAAATTCATGCGGTCGTTATACTGCATGGAAATGTTCCGAAAATCCTGCTGATAGCCAATGTTGGTGCGCTCGGTCACGAGCCGTTTGTTGTCCAATATTTTCTTGACCGACAGCAGAATTTGGTTGGGGTTGAGGGGTTTGATGAGGTAGTCGGCAATTTTGGAGCCGATGGCTTCTTCCATAATGTGCTCCTCTTCACTTTTGGTGATCATGACCACTGGCAGGTTAGGGCGCAGCTGCTTGATCTGGGCGAGCGTTTCCAGCCCCGTCATGCCGGGCATCATCTCATCCAGAAAAACCACGTCGTAGTTGGTTTGCTCAACCTCGTCGAGCGCGTCGGCTCCGCTATTGACGGGCGTAACGTCGTAGCCTTTGTTTTTCAGGAACAGAATATGGGGCTTTAGCAGATCGATCTCATCATCGGCCCACAGTATCGAATAATTTTGCATGTGTTTTCAATTAGGGAAGCATACGATTTGGCCATGCCGGTTGGCAGCCCAAATAAACAGCAGAACGCTGTCTTCTTAACCTCAAACGACCGGTTCTGTTCGGGCGGTTCGGTTTTAAGGTTTTTTAACAGGGGCCTGATGCACAAAGATGCGCCCGGCAAAGCGCATTACCCCGCAATTTATTCACCGCTGTGCCGCTCCACTTACGCTGCATTTAACTGTGTAAAAACCCATATGGCCGCTGGTTAACCCGCTCTTAGTGAAGACCCGAAACGCGCTTCAGGTCCTCCGGCGTATCGATGCCGTGGCTGTCCAGGTCGGTCAGAACGGTACGGATTCGGTAGCCGTTTTCGAGCCAGCGCAGTTGCTCTAAGCTTTCGGCCCGTTCGAGCAGCGAGGGCGGCAACTGCGCAATATCAGCCAGCACGTCGGCCCGATAGGCATACAAACCGATGTGTTTGTAGTAAGTGTGGGCATTCAACCACGTTTCTTCGGGTATGTCGCGCAGATACGGAATGGGGTGCCGGCTGAAATAAAGGGCATCGCCGGCGATATTCAGCACCACTTTGGGCACGCTGGGATTCCGCAGCGTTTGCCAGTCGTCGATAACTTTCACCAAAGTTGCCAGCTCCGTTGCGCCATCCAGCACCGATGCCAGCCGGTCGATCTGGCGGGGCTGAATAAACGGTTCATCTCCCTGAATATTAACGACATAATCAGCCTTAATGCCCAGCTGCCGGACGGCTTCCCGGCAACGGTCGGTACCACTCTGGTGATGCACCGATGTCATCACCACCTCCCCCCCGAAGTCGGCCACGTGCCCCCGAATCCGCTCATCGTCGGTAGCTACCACCACGCGGCTCAACGAAGTTGCCTGCCGGGCCTGCTCCACCACGCGCTGAATCATGCTTTTGCCGCCGATGTTGGCCAGGGCTTTTGCCGGAAAACGGGTCGATGCGTAGCGGGCGGGAATAATACCGAGTATCAGGGTCATGTCGGGAAATCGATTTATGATGCAAAATAAACGGAACCGGTCGAAAAACCGTATTTCAGCGAAAACAGCGGTATTTTGGCTTAATTTTACGGCGTATTCCGCCATTATTCGTCGGGTCGGCCTGAACCCGGCTCCTGACATCGGCGCACAACCTGATGAAAAACTACCTGCTCATACCCGCTTCCCTGCTGCTGGCCAGTGGCTTTGCCCATGCCGCTCCCGTCCATCCGAAGCCTTTTCTGCCGACCCGCCCCGCGCTGGCCGACTCCATTGGCCAGGAAACCAAAGACGGCAAACGTTTTATTCTGCACCGCGTCGATCAGGGGCAAACGCTCTACGCCATTGCCCGGCGCTATGGCCGCTCGGTGGCCGATATCAAACTGGCAAACCCCGACATGAACGAGTCGGTGCGCTACGACCAAATCGTGCGGGTTCCGGTGGCCAATGATGCGCCCGCCCGCCGGGAAACCAAAGCCATTGATAAACCAGGTCGGGCGGAGAAACCCGCCGGGCAGGAACCCAAAACCGACAGTCCGGCCAACGCGACCACAACGGCCCCGGCGGAGAAAAGCAGTAAAAAACCCGAAGACCCCGCCCGGGCGGGCATTCACGTGGTTGGCCCGCGCCAAACCCTCTACAGCTTAGCGGTGCGCTACGAAGTACCGCAGGCCGACATCCGCAAGTGGAACAACCTGGCCAACGACAACATCCTCATTGGCCAGGCCCTGATTGTGTCGGAAAAAGCCTACCAGGCGCGTATGCCCGCCACAACAACAACAACCCCAACAGCCGACCCAAAACCGGCAGAAACGGCGAAACCGACGGAGACACCCGTCCGCCCGGCACCCGGCAAAACCACCGACACCAAATCCACATCGGCCACCCGGCCAGACCCCAAACCCGACCGTCCCGTTCCCCGCCCGTCCGATGAACCGGTCACCGCCCCCCGGCCCGATGCCAACACCAGCACCCCGCCGGAGCGAACCGACCGCTCTGCAACACCTAAACCCGCTGAGGCTGAGATTATTCTGCCCCGCGCGGGCAACGACGCGCCCATGCCCGCGCGGGGCCGGCGGGTGTCGAGCAGTGGCGTAGCCGAGATGATTGAGGGGGCCGACGGATCGGGCAAATACCTCGCGCTGCACCGCACGGCACCCATTGGCACGCTGGTTCAGGTGAGCAACAAGTTCAACAATCAGAGTTTATGGGTAAAAGTGGTGGGGCGGTTACCCAACACGGGTGTCAACGATAAAATCCTGATTAAGCTCTCGGCGCAGGCATTTGCGAAACTTTCACCCGATGACCGGCGTTTTCGGGCTGAAGTGAGTTATATAGTCAGGTAACATCCACCCCACTACCAGCCGTGCGCTGTTGCCCTGCCTGAGAGGTTGTTAGCTGCTTATTGAAGGTTATGGACCAGGAAACGAAAGAAGCCCGTATTGCCCGTCGTCATCAGCAACGCGATGCCCGGATGAAAGCCTCACCGGGCTACAAAACGTTTGCCGTTATGTTCACGCTGGCCTATCCGTTTATTGCCATCTTCACCTTTGTGATGTCGACCCTGCTGGCCTTTTTTTCGGGCATCTCGCGGGCACTGGCGTGGGTTGTCAGCGGTGGACAAAGCAGATAAACCCGTATTCTGGGGCCTACTCTTGACAAATTCCCTGAAAGATTTTTTGGATGAGAAGGCCGATTTCTACAATCGGCCTTCCTTCATTGCCCGCGATCCCATTGCCATTCCGCACCGGTTTAGCCGCAAACAGGACATCGAAATTATGGGTTTCTGGGCGGCCGTGCTGGCCTGGGGACAGCGACCGGTGATTCTGAAAAAAGCGACCGAGCTGGTTGAGCACATGGACGGGACACCCTACGATTTTGTCCGAAACCACCAGGAAAGCGATCTGAAGCGGTTTCTGGCTTTTAAACACCGAACCTTCAACGCGACGGACGCGCTGTATTTCCTCCATTTTTTCCGCCAGTATTACCAGGAAAACGAGTCGCTGGAAGACGCGTTTCTGGCCCTCCCCGCCCCCTCGCCCATTGGCCCGCCGGTGATGGTGGTACCCACCACGCCCGACGGTACGGAAACGGTGCAGCAGGCCCTGATTTACTTTCACGACCGCTTTTGCTGCGATCCGTTTTTTCCCGACCGCACGCGCAAGCACATTGCCACGCCCGTCCGCAACTCGTCGTGCAAACGGTTGCTGATGTTTCTGCGGTGGATGGTCCGGCAGGATACCAACGGGGTCGATTTCGGGTTGTGGACGCGCCTGTCGCCCCGGCAGTTGGTAATTCCCATCGATGTTCACGTGAACCGGGTGGCGCGTCGGCTCGATCTGCTCACCCGCCCGCAAACCGACTGGAAAGCGGCCCTGGCACTCACCGAAACCCTGCGCCAGCTCGACCCCGCCGACCCCGTCCGCTACGATTTCGCGCTGTTTGGTTTGGGTGTTGAAGGCGCGTTATAGACCGACCCCGCCAGCGAGCTGTTCTCTGTCCGTTCGTTCGTAGCTGGCTGGCCAAAGGCTTCCCGCATCTTATTCCGGTCGAAGGCTTTCTCGTTGCTGGCCAGCCAGATGGTGGCCACGCCGTTGCCGATGAAGTTGGTGATGCTGCGGGCTTCGGACATAAACCGATCGACACCCAGCAACAGGGCCAGCCCTTCAACGGGAATTACCTTAATGGCCGTCAGCGTGCTGGCCAGCACCACAAACCCGCTGCCCGTGACCCCGGCGGCTCCTTTAGAGGTAACCATCAGAATGCCGATGATGGTGAGTATCTGGGTTAGATCGAGGTGAACATCGAAAACCTGCGCCAAAAAAATAGTAGCCATGGAGAGATAGAGCGTGGTGCCGTCGAGGTTAAACGAATAGCCCGCCGGGACCACCAGCCCCACCACCGACCGGGCGCAGCCCATGCGTTCGAGTTTTTCCATGAGCGAGGGCAAACCGGCCTCCGACGACGAGGTGCCGAGCACAATCAGCAGTTCCTGGCGAATGTAGCGCAGAAACTGCCACAAGCTGACGCGGCAGGCGCGCAAAATCAGCCCCAGCACGCCGAAGATAAAGAGTGCCATGGTAATATAAACGGTACCCATCAGTTTGGCCAGCGGCAGCAGCGTGCCCAGCCCAAACTTGCCAATGGTGTAGGCCATGCCCCCAAATGCGCCAATGGGTGCCAGCAGCATCACCTTGTGCAGCCCCCAGAAAACACCCGCCGACAGCCGGTTCATCCATTCTACAATCCGCTCCCGACCGCCGTATTGGCTGAGCAGAATACCGGTCAGGATGGCCGCTGCGAGTACCTGCAGGGTGATATTCTGGCTAAAAAATGTCAGCCAGCTAAACTCGGTGGCTCCCTGGGTATAGCGGGCGATATCGGCCCCTTTGAGTTGCGCCGTCGACACGCCCGCGCCGGGCCGGACGAGGTTGGCCACCCCCACGCCAATCAGCAGAGCCACCGTGGTAACAACCTCGAAATAGAGCAGGGCTTTGGCACCCACCGTACCCACTTTTTTGAGATCGCCCATGCTGACAATCCCCAGCGAAATGGTTAGGAAAATGATGGGGCTGATGAAAAGTTTGACTATGCTGATGAACAAGCCGCTCAGAAACTCACTGAATGTGGCCCCCAGGGTCAACTCCTGCCCCATGAACCGGCCTTTGAGCGGGGCATCCAGCACCGGTGCCAGGGCCAGATCGGGCCGGAAGTGGCCCAGCAATACGCCCAGCGTGATGGCCGTGAGCACCCAGAACGTCAGGTTGGTAAACACTTTTTTCATCGGTTGCTTTTTTTACCCCAAAAAACGCCTTTTATTTCGGGAAATCGCTGCTGTGCGCCCCAAATCAGGTTAAACTTGCGGGGCTTTTGGCCGCCTGCCCAAACAAAACCACCGCCTGACCGATTACCTACCTGAATATAACCTGCTCCCACTCCTCATGCCATTCACCATTTCGACCCAACCCTTCGGCCCCCTGGCCGACAGTGCCGAGCCCCTCACCGAATATACACTTGAGCATACGGAGACAGGGGAATTTATCACGATTATTCCAAGATTTGGCGGGCTGCTGCGCCGGTTGGTGCTGCGAAAGGGCCCTGCGCTGCTGGCCTTGGTGAAAGCCCCCGAATCGCCCCAGGCCCTGCTGGCCGACGAAAGTTATGCCAGCGCATTGCTGTATCCGTTTCCGGGCCGAATCCGGCACGGCATCTACCGGTTTGACGGGGAAGACTATGCGCTGCCCATGAACGAAACGAGCCGGAGTCATGCGCTGCATGGCCTTGTTCAGGGCCAGCACTTTGCCGTTGTCAGCCAGGAAACCACGCCCACCGCTGCCCGGTTGGTGCTGCGCCACGACTATGCCGGGTTGCTGGCGGGCTACCCCTTTCCGTTTTCGCTGACCGTTACCTACGAGCTGGTTCAGGCCAGCGAACTGGCGGTTGGCCAGGCACCCTCCACCGACCGCATGTGTGGCCTGCGCGTAAGTTATTCGGCCCTGAATACGGGCACCAGTGCCTGTCCGGCGGCTTTTGGCTGGCACCCTTATTTCATGTTTTCTGAAGAGCCTATCGATGAATTGACCCTCTCGCTCCCCGCCCGGACCACCGTTTTGCTCGACGATGCGATGATGCCCACCGGCGGGCGGCAACCGGCTGAGTCATCGGCCACGCTTGCCCTGCGTAATCAGACCTTAGACACGCCTTTTGCCCTCGCGTTGGCGGCTGCGCCGGACAGCGGTGGGTCGTTTGCCGAAACCATCCTGACTTCCACAAAAACGGGCATTCGGTTGGTGGTGGGGCAGCAAACGGGGCCGGGAAAACTAAATTTTCTGGTCTGCTACACACCCGACCGGCGCGACAGCATCGCCATTGAACCCCAAACGGCCAATGTCGATGCCTTCAACACCGGCGACGGCCTGGTCACCCTCCAGCCGGGCAACACCCTCGCCGGGACCA
>JAYVAP010000158.1:0-3046 GCA_043750915.1 Spirosoma sp.
TGAGCAGCGTGGCAAAATTCAGGGCGGCCAGGTCGCGTTCTACTTCGCCCTTCACGCGGTTGTAAAAAAACGATGAGCTGGGGTCGGCACCCATGGATGTTACGATGGCAAACTGACTGGCACCGTTGGCCAGTGCCCGCCGGGCTACGTCTAACGGATACTGGTAATCCACCTTCTTAAACGCTTCTTTTGAACCGGCTTTTTTCATGGTTGTGCCGAGACAGCAAAAAATGTCGTCGGCGGGGGCGGGTAATTCGCTGGGCCGGTCAAAATCAAATTGAATCTGTTTCAGGCGCGGGTGCTGCCACGGTAAGTTCTTTCTTACCAGAACGTTAACGCGTTCATAGTGTGGCGATTCGACGAGCAAATGCGTCAGCAAGTCGCCGATAAGGCCTGTGGCACCCAGCACCAAAGCTGTTTTGGGGGTTGAAACTGTCATAAGGAGAGCCGGTATTTTTGCTAATTTAGCCGCTCTGTTCAGAAACGAAAGAACTTCACCTCAAAATCTATTTTATGTTTCATGCATGTCGTCGGTTTATCGGTCTGATTTTATTGGCCACTGCCGGGTTCCTGGTTGCCTTTTCCGGCAGTGACAATGAGTTTATCAACCAGCTGCTAGCCCGGCTTCAGGCGTATAACCAGCAGCGGCCAACCGAAAAAGTATATTTACATACCGACCGCGACACGTATCTGATCGGCGAAACGATCTGGATGAAAGGCTATCTTTTCAATGGCAACAGCCACGTTGCCGACACCATCAGTCGGGTGTTGTATGTTGACCTGGTCGATCCGGTGGCCCGCAAAGTACGGCTGCGGACACAACTCCGGGTAACAGACAGCTACGCGCCCGGCCAGTTGAGCCTGCCCGATTCCATCCGGGCCGGCACCTATCAGCTGCGGGCCTACACCAATTTTATGCGCAATGAGCCAGAGGCTTATTTCTTTACCAAAACCCTGACCATCTTCGGCACTGATGGCACAATGCCTGCGGGCAACACGCCCCAAAAAACGGCTCCGCGCCCGCCCGATGTGCAGTTTTTGCTCGAAGGCGGGCAGCTGGTTGCTGGCTTAGACAGCCGGGTGGCTTTCAAAGCGGTTGGCCCATCGGGGCATTGGATGGACATAGCCGGGTTTGTGCTGGATACCCGAAAAGACACGGTTGTGGGTTTTTCGAGCCTGCACGCGGGTATGGGCTATTTTGCTTTCAAACCCGAATCCGGGCAGTCCTATACGGCCTATGTACGGCTTCCCGATGGTACTTTATCGTCCTATCCGATGCCCACCGTGCAGGCGCAGGGCGTGGTGATGCAGGTCGACAACCTGCTCAACAAAGACAATATCCGGGTGTATATTATGCATAATAAACCGATTTCGGCCACCGCCACCATGACTTTGGTGGCCCAAACGCGGGGTTTGCTGGTACAGGCCGCCAAAGTGCCGATGACGAAAAACGCCTTAGTGGTGCCGCTGCCCAGGGCCTCCTTTCCTGAAGGAATTTCCCAGCTGACCCTGTTCGACGAAACCAACAAACCCATTGGCGAGCGGCTGGTATTTATCAATAAAAACGAGCAGATCACCATTGCCATTACGCCTGCAAAAGCGGCCTACAAAAACCGCCAGCAGGTTGATTTGACGGTGACAACGACCAACGCAGCGGGTAAGCCCATGGCCGCCAACCTGTCGCTGGTGGCATTAGATGCACGGCTGTCGCCAAAAATCGACTCCAACCGGGCTACCATTGTCTCGCATTTGCTGCTATCGTCGGACCTCATGGGTACCGTTGAAGAACCAAACTACTATTTCGACCCCGCTCATACCCTGCGTCATCAGCACCTCGATTTGCTGCTGATGACGCAGGGCTGGCGCCGGTTTGCCTGGGCCGACGTGCTGGCCGGAACGATTCCTGCCAGCAAATACCCCATTGAGCAGGGCCTCTCGCTAACGGGCCGGGTGGTGCGCCCTAACCAGAAAGATATTGGCGGCAAAGTGAAACTAACGTTTGCGCTGGCTAAACGCGACAGCACCGGTAAAGAAGCCGGCCGTGATTTTCTGGCGGGCGAAACGGACGAGCAGGGTAACTACGCAGCTTACGACCTCGATTTCACCGATACCACCACGGTGATGGTGCAGGGCGTGAAGGGCAAGGCCAACCGCGATCTGGTTATCACGCTCGATCAGTTGCTGGCTCCGCCCGTGACGCTGTTACGGGTGCCCTATAACCCGCTTGAGTTTCGGCGCGACGAGCTGGCCGACTTTCTTAAACGCACCGCCGACTACTTGGAAATTGAGCGACAGCTGCGCAGCAACGGCGAAATCCTGCTCAAAGGTGTTACCGTGAAAGCAAAGCGGTATGAAGAACGCGATTCGCGCACGATGTATAGTACACCCGATGCCACCGTGAAATTCGATCAGAACAACACCGCTGGGCGACTTACCATTCTGGATGTGATTCAGGGGCGCGTGGCGGGGGTGCAGGTGACGGGTTCGGGGTTCAGTGCGACGGTACAAATTCGGGGAGCTACCAATTTCGGCGGTGCCATTGAGCCGCTGTTTGTGCTGGATGGCATGCCCATCGACCTGCAAACGGTAACAAGCCTGTCGGTGCAGGATGTGGATCGCGTTGATGTGCTCAAGGGCGCGTCGGCATCTATTTACGGATCGCGCGGGGGTGGGGGTGTCATCTCTATTCTGACCAAACGCGGCTCGCCCAACTACGATCTGGCCAAAGAGGCCGCTCCCGGCACGCTGGTGGCCAAACTGCCCGGCTATGCACGCCTGCGCCAGTTTTATGTGCCGCGCTACGATGTGAAAAACGAAGAGCGCGACCGCCGGCCCGACTACCGCACCACCCTGCTCTGGTCGCCGATGATAAGAACCGGTGCCGATGGCAAAGCGCAGGTTTCGTTTTTCACATCCGATGCCAAAACTACCCTGCGCATTCAGGCCGAAGGAGCCACGCCGGATGGTATGCCGGGGGTGGGGCAGGCCACGCTGCGGGTTGAATGAGGAATTACACCCCCTGATAAGCCGGTTACCAGCCCCGGTT
>JAYVAP010000159.1:0-6335 GCA_043750915.1 Spirosoma sp.
GAACGCCCACCTCACGCGCCCGCTTCACCGACCGCGCCGTGGCTAAGTTCATGAAGTTGATGCTGGCAATGAGCAACAGAAATGCGGCTACGATGCTGAACAGCCGGACGTAATCAATACGCCCGCCATCGCGCTGCCCGTTTTTAAAGTTGGAGTACAGATAAGCCTCGGTCTCCGGTTGCAGAAATAACTGGATGTTATAGTTTAGGCCGATGTCTTTGCTGCGGCCTTTCAAAAACGTGCCCAGTTTCGCATTGACTTTAGCTGCGTCTGCTTCAGGCCGAAGTTGCAGCCGAGTTCCCGGACCGGTGTTAGACCATTCGTTCAGCCACGATTCCTGTTTCAAAAAGACACTCCAGTTGCGCAAAAAGTCATAGTGGTCCGGCGCGTTATCGGGTAGGTTCTCGAACACGGCAGTTACCTGACAGTCTGCACGATTATCGAATCGAATGGCTTTGCCTACTGCCGTCTGCACATCGCCAAAATACGTTTCGGCCAGTTTTCGGGAGATGGCCACATTATTGGGAGCGTTGAGGGCGGTTTCGGGCCGACCAGCCAGCAGCGCCGTGCTGTACATCCGAAACCAGTCGGCTCCTACGTAGTGTCCCGTTTGTCGACTTAGTTTATCCCCCACACTCAATACGTGATCCTCCGGAGATGAAAAACCGGCCGCATAAAGCACTTCCGGCATCACCCGTTTCAGTTCATCGGCCAGAAGCCCGGGGGTGTCTTCGTCGGTGACGATGCGACCATCGGCGATTTCATTTTCCATCACCCGGTATAGGTGGGGCGCGTTGGGATATTGTGTTCCAATGCTCAGTTCATCCTGAATCCAAAGCAGAATAAGCAGACTACTCGCCATGCCAAGAGCCAAGCCGACGATATTGATGGCCGAGAATGTCTTGTTGCGAACCAAGTTTCGCCAGGCGACTTTGAGGTAGTTGCGGAGCATGATATTGCAGGATAAGTTGCCCGGAATGAATAACCCGGCTCAAATCCCGTACCGAAATCATAATTACTTGTTATTCAAATAATTATGGTTAGATACTAAAAATAATGTGTCCGATTTCGGACGTTTTATGTTCGTTTTCGGACATCGGTCACGGGTGATAAAAAACGGATTCGAGCGGGGTTACCACCGGTGAGTTGTCGGGATTTACTTCCATCAGGTCGGCCATATAGGCCCACCAGCGTTGCACAACGGGGAGCGCGGGCAGGTCATCGGTCGTATTACCGTCGGTTTGTCGTTGCACGGCGAAGAGGGTGCCGGTTTTTCGGTCTAAGAAAATGGCATAGTCGCGCACGCCCGCATCGGTCAGCGCGGCCGAGAGTTCGGGCCAGATTTCGTGGTGCCGGCGTTGGTATTCGGCCTCGTTGCCCGGCTTGAGCTGCATAGTAAAAGCAATTTGCTGCATGGTTTTTTTATTCAGAACGTAAAGACTTCACCGGGTTCATCAGGGTGGCCCGGATATGCCCACGGCCCGCCCGCCGATGTTGATGGCAGCATAAACTTTTGTTGCGGAGCAGGTTTCGCCAGGCGGTTTTGAGGTAGTTGCGGAGCATAGAACAGTTATCTTTGGGTAAAAAAATAGCAATGGCGTACAGCGATTTTGTGTCGATTTCTCAGTTAGAAGACCAGTTTGGCATTACCCAAAACCGGACCCGGCTGTTTGAAGGTGTTGCGCCGGTAGCGGCCAGCGAAACGCTGCGGAACGAACTCTACGAATCAGCCTCGCTGCCGCTGCTGACGGAAAAAGCCAAGTCTGAGTTTTTGATTGCGCCCATTTTTAAAGAAGTGCGTCGGCATAATCAGTACGCGATCAGTTTCTTTTCCGGCTACAACTTCGATGTAGCTTCCGAGCAGGGGCTAACCGGCTTTTGCGATTACCTGTTCACCACCGAGACGCACAGCATCGACATTAAAGCCCCTGTTTTCTGCGTGGTCGAAGCCAGAAACCGCACCGTTGAAGAAGGACTGGCGCAGGCGGGCGCGTCGATGCTGGCGGCTGCGTTGTTCAACGAGCGAAAGGGCACCAGCGAACCTGCTATCTACGGCTGCGTCACAACCGCCTACGAGTGGGTATTCCTGCGGTTGCACGACGGTATTCTGGACATTGACATCACGCAGCGGTATTCGCTCGAAGAGCACTCGCTGCCCTATCTGTTGGGCGTCATACAGCATATCATAGATCAGTTCATTGATTAATTCACTCACTCCGCAAACTCTTCACCGGGTTCATTAACGCGGCCCGGATGGCCTGAAACGAAACCGTCAGGAGCGCAATGCCCACCGCCAGCAAACCCGCCAACGCAAAGACCCACCACGCAATGGTGATCTTGTAGGCAAAGTCCTGCAACCACCGATTCACGGCCCACCACGCAATGGGCGACGCGATCAAAATGGCGATGACCACCAGTTTTAAAAAATCTTTGGAGAGCAGGGCCACAATGCTGGTTACGCTGGCACCGAGTACTTTGCGCACGCCGATCTCTTTAGTACGCTGTTCGGCGGTGAAGGTGGCCAGACCGAACAGGCCCAGACAGGCAATGAAGAGCGCGAAGCCGGTGAATGCCCCGAACAGCGTTGATAGCCGGGCTTCGGCTTTGTAAATACTATTAAATGTCTGATCCAGAAAATAGTACTCAAATGGCTTTTCAACATCAAGATTTCGATAGATCTGCTCAACCCGGTTAACCGTTTTGGATAAATCGGCCCCGGGTTGAATACGGATGTATAGGCTACCTCCGTTAGTTGCCATTGCGGTGGCGGTATCCTTCGATACGAACACGGCCAGCGGCTCGTCGGAGTTGTTAATATTGGTGAAGAAAAAATTGCGCATGATGCCCACTACCTCACTTTTTTCGCTGCCAAACGACAGTTTCTGACCCATCGGCTGGTTCGTAATGGCCATCTTACGCACTGCGATCTCATTGAGTACGACCGTGTTCGGAGCCGCTAACCGGCCGGGCGCGGGTTTTAGTTTCCACGGTATCTGCAAAGTTTCCGCGAACTGATCGTCCACCGACAGGACGTGAATGGTAACGTCTTTTTTCGTTGTGGGCGATTGCGTAAAAAACATACTGCCACCTTCTTTGTACAGCACCGACGAAGCAGCCGCTACCCGCTCTACATCGGGCAGCTGCCGGAGATCATGCTTGAACACTGCGTACTGCCGGACTATCGACGCATCCATCGGAACCACCAGTACGCGGTCCTTATACAAGCCTAATTTCCGGTTCTGCAAATGCTGTACCTGCTGGTATATCAATAAACTACACCCGATCAAGCCAATCGATACGGTAAACTGCACGACCGTAAACACCCGCCGGACCTGATGACTACCTCCGCCGGGTGAGAGGTTCCCCTTAAGTACGCTAACCGGGCTGAACGACGACAGTAACAAAGCCGGGTAGCTGCCCGATGCCAATACGCACACCAACAGCAATGCCCCGGCAATACCCGCAAAAGCCGCACTAAAGACAAATGAACTATCAATCTCAAGCTGCAAAATCTGGTAGAAAAACGGCTGGAGTATCTGCACTAATCCTATGGCCAAAATAAATGCCAGCATCGTCACCAGTATGGATTCACCGTAAAACTGCCCTGCCAGTTCACGCCGGGCGGCTCCCATCACTTTCCGAACGCCGACCTCGCGGGCGCGTTGAGTGGCGCGGGCCGTAGTCAGGCTCATGTAGTTGATAAGAGCCAGTAACAGAATCAGCGCGGCAATACCGCCGAACAGAAAGACATACTTGCCGGTAACCGCATCCCCAAAGTTCACGCCCGAATGAATCGCAACCAGCGGATCGAAACTATACGTATCCTTCCCCATCTTTGCGCCCGAAGCCGTAATCAGCCCCGGCAGCAGCCGAACGATGTGGCGGGCGACAGTCGGCGAACGAAGCAGGAAATACGTTTTGAAATTGCCCAGTTGGACCCGCTGATTGTTCAGAGACACATCGTCGTCCAGGATAAATCCCTGCCGAAGTCGTTCGATGGCCGGGTGACTCGCCAGCGAGGCTACGAAATCGAACTGTATCGTGGAGTTAGAGGGTGGATTTTTCAATACGCCCACGACTTCAAACTGTAGTTTATTATTATACGTAATCGTCTTGCCGAGGGGATTTTCACGTCCGAAGTAACGTTCGGCACTGCGTTCTGTCAGCAGTACCGTCATTGGTCGTATCAGGGCAGTAGCCCTATTCCCCTGGATCAATGGAAATGAAAACACTGCCAGGAGCGACGGGTCTGTCAGTATAAAGTTTTCTTCAAAATGCTTACGTTCGGGACTGGTTTTGATGACAACCCGACCCGGCGTTGTTGCAATCCGTACGCTGTTCAGCACACCCGGTACGGCCCGCTGAACGGCGGGTCCAAGCCCTGCCGACATACCATCCGTTTGTATCTCCTGTTCGCCAAACCGCATCTTGCCGTAGACCCGAAAAATTCGGTCGGCATTGGTATGGAACCGGTCGTAGGTCTGTTCATGAACGACAAACAATAGAATCAGTAAACTGACGGCTAAGCCCAGAGCCAGCCCGCCAATGTTGAGTAAGCTATAAAGCCGGTTGCGGATTAAATTACGCCAGGCGATTTTGAGATAGTTTGTGAGCATTGAGTTTGTTGTTTTGGTTATATTTAAAAAAAACTCATCTCTATGAGACTTATCGCAAAAGACGTAGCCACCGACGGATTAGAACCGGGCCGAACCATGGCGGCTGGTAGTATTTTAGTCAACCTGATGACCTATCTTGCCGAACGCTACGATAAACAATTCGATATTTTGCCCAGCATTGACGTTTCGTTTCCCGAACAGGACTTCACCTGCGATTTAGGTATTTTCCCCCCGCGCAAAGTTGACTGGTTGAACGACCTGATCCGGGTAGGGCCACCGATTACAGCTTTTGAAATTGTGATGCCGACCGAAACTCCGGAGCTTTTGGCCGATGCTATTCGTCGGCACTATTTCCCAAATGGTGTTCAATCGGCCTGGATAATTGCGCCACGTCAACAATCAATTTCACTGCTACACCCCGACCAACCTACTCAAGTATTCACCTATGGCTCGATACATGACCCCAGGAGCGGACTTGATATAGAGGTCGCCGAAATTTTTGACTAATTCACTCACTCCGCAAACTCTTCACCGGGTTCATCAGGGCGGCTTTAATGCTTTGAAAACTCACTGTTAGAGCCGCCACCAGAACAGTAGCGCCAATGGCGATACCGAAGATGCCGGGGCTGAAGGTGATCCGGTACTCGAAGCCCTGTAGCCAGCGGCTCATAACCCACCACGCCAGCGGTGCCGCCAGCACAAAGGCCACCACAATGAGCCGGGCAAACTCCTTACCGAACAGCCACAGAATACTGCCCACGCTGGCCCCCAGCACCTTCCGAACGCCGATCTCTTTGGTCTTCTGCGTGGCCATGAACAGCACCAGACCATACAAACCCAGACACCCGATAAGCACGGCAATACCGGCAAAGAAATTGACAAGTTTGCCCATCGTCTGCTCCTGCTGGTAGCTCCGCTCGATCTGCGCATCCACAAACTGATGGGTGAAATAAGCGTCGGGATAAACCGTGGTATAGTGCTTCTCCAGCTGACTGATGACGCGCTGAAAATTGCCGCCTTGTAGCTGTAGGTTGGCAAAGTAATAGCGCGAAGCCTGCGTGGTCATAAACAGCGGAGCAATGGCTTCCTGCAACGTTACCTGATTGAAATCCCTGACAACCCCCACAATGTTCAGATGCCGGGTGTTGTTGGTCATGTGCAGCATCTTGCCCAGTGCCTGCGCGGGATTGCTTAGCCCCAGTTTACGGACAAATGTTTCGTTGACGACGGCTTCGTGGATGGTGTCGGAAGCATACAGGTTGCGCCCGGCCACTAATTTGATGCCATACAGGTCCAGATAGGCGTTGTCGATGGGCTTAAAATGGGGTTCAAATGTTTCCTCTTCGGCGCGGTTGTCGTAACGAACGAACGTCTGGCTCACCCAACCCGTTTGCGGAGCACCACTCATAGAATAGCTGAATTTTTCCACACCGGCAATGCCCGTTGCCAGGTTGCGGAACGTGTTCATTTTCACCACATCCTGCTTCGGGTCCGAAGGCAACGCAACTGTCAGGATAGCATTTTTACGGAATCCCAAATCTTTTTCCTGCACATACCGAAGCTGACTCGCCACGACTATCATACCAATGATGAGCATCTGCGAAATGGCAAACTGCGCCACCACCAACCCCCGGCGCACCGAGAAACCGCCCACTTGCCGCGCCGTAATTTTGCCCGCCAGGGCCACCACCGGACTGAATCCCGACAGCACCAAGGCCG